>NZ_LXKR01000022.1:0-131261 GCF_001692375.1 Serratia sp. 14-2641
GATCGACCTGAGAAATAGGTCGATCATCATGGGTAAAGGATGTTAAAAAGTGTTCACCATGTCCTTGAACACCTGTCTACCATGTCCCCGGTCTGTACATCCCGAAGGGAGAGGGAGCTGATAGCCCCTGCTCGTTTGGCAGTAAAGAGATAATCCCAGCAAACCCGATCGCTTTCTCATCCAAGGTGAATCACACTAATTTCAAACATACTCGATCGGTTCCCTCTCCCTGTGGGAGAGGGTTAGGGTGAGGGGCGTCACCAATATGTAACCCCTATCCCTTCACTAAATCGCCTTTCACCCCGGCAACAATCTCAAACGACCGTAAACGCGCCTGATGATCGAAAATCTGGCCGTTAACCATGATCTCATCCGCAGCCGTCTCGCGCAGCAGGCTTTGCAGGCCATGGCGGATGGTGCTTTCGCTACCGACGATCGACATGCGCAGAGCCTGATCCACGCCATACTGCTCGCCTGCGGTCCACAGCGCGTGGATATTATCGACCGGCGGCGGCAGTGGGCCAGGCGAGCCACGGCGCAGGTTGATAAACTGCTGCTGCATGGAGGTAAACAGGAAGCGGGCGTTTTGGTCGCTGTCTGCGGCGACCACGTTGACACACACCATCGCGTGTGGCTGCTGGCACTGCTCAGACGGCGTAAAGTTCTCACGGTACACATTCAGTGCCTGGAACAGCATATCTGGCGCAAAGTGCGAGGCGAAGGCAAACGGCAGGCCGAGCTGTGCCGCCAATTGTGCGCTGTACAGGCTGGAGCCCAACAGCCAGATTGGCACATGTAGCCCTTGGCCCGGTACGGCCTGCACTGCTTGCCCCGGTTGTACCTCGCCAAAGTAATGTTGCAGTTCCTGTACGTCACGCGGGAAGTTGTCTACCTCGCCAGAGAGGTGGCGACGCAGCGCCATCATGGTACGTTGGTCGGTACCCGGTGCTCGGCCAAGCCCCAGATCGATACGCCCAGGATAGAGTGACTCCAAAGTGCCGAACTGTTCGGCGATCACCAGCGGCGCATGGTTTGGCAGCATCACGCCGCCTGAACCGAGGCGAATGCTCTGGGTGCCGGAGGCTAAATAACCGAGTAATACCGACGTCGCCGCACTGCCGATGCCGGTCATATTGTGGTGTTCCGCTAGCCAGTAGCGCTGATAGCCCCACTTTTCGGCATGTTGCGCCAAATCCAGCGAGCAGTGAAACGCATCGCGCGCCTTGGCTCCCTGAGGGATCGGGGATAAATCCAGTACCGAAAGCGGCACCCGTGTGTGTTCAGTCATTTCATCGTCCATTGTGCTGATATCCGTGTTTTTTAACCGGATATCGGGTTGATCGCTTAAAGGGCGATTGCAGGGATCTGCAACTAAAAAAGCAATTATGCTTTTTGTGTTAAAAGCATAATCGAAAATACGGTTATAAAAGGGGATATATGTGCTCGCAATATCCTTATGAGAATAATGGTTTTTTTAGGGCTATGATGGCTTTTGTTTGCACGCTGATGTTCAAGGGGCTGTAGTAATGAAGAAAAAGACGTTGTTTACCCTGCTGCTGATGGGGATAGCTATCGCCATGGCGGTGCTATTCCGCGCGCATAATCAGGATTTGTTGTTGCAGGGTGAAGTGGATGCCCCCGAAGTGATCGTCGCTTCCAAAGCCAAGGGCCGGGTGATTGAGCGCCTGGTAGAGCGTGGAGACGATGTGAAAACTGGGCAACTGCTGCTGCGGCTGGAGAGTCCGGAACTGATGGCCCAGCTACGTTCGGCACAGGCTTCGCGGGATGAAGCCCAAGCGCAGTTGGACGAATCGCTGCATGGCACCCGTGAAGAAAGTATCCGTAACCTGCGCGCCAACCTGGCGCAGGCCGAGGCACAATACCAGAATGCCCAACACGATTACGACCGTAACCTGAGCGTCGCCAGCAAAGGCTACGTATCCAAATCTGAGTTGGACAGTTCACGCCGTGCGCGTGATACCGCCTATCAACAGGTGCAGGCTGCCAAAGCCAATTTGGATGAAGGCATCAATGGCGATCGCATCGAACTGCGGCAGAAATATGAAGCTGCCCTGCGGGCGACCGAACAAAATCTGCTAGAAATTCAGGCCCAGACCGACGATCTCCTGGTTAAAGCTCCGGTTGATGGCGAAGTGGGGCCGATCCCGGCTGAAGTCGGTGAGCTGCTCAACGCCTCTAGCCCGTTGATGACGCTGATCCGCGTACCGGATGCCTATTTCGTGTTTAACCTGCGGGAAGATATTCTGGCTCACGTCCGCAAGGGGGATAAGGTCCAACTGCGGGTCCCCGCGTTGAAAGACCAAACGATCGAGGCCGAAGTGCGCTATATCGCCCCGTTGGGGGATTACGCCACCAAGCGTGCCACGCGCGCCACCGGTGACTTTGATCTGAAAACCTTTGAAGTTCGTTTGTATCCGTCGCAGCCGATAGATGGCCTGCGCCCAGGGATGAGCACCTTATGGCAATGGAAAGAGTAAGGGCAGGTTGGCGCTGCTTCAGCCACGCGTTCAGCAACGAGTGCCGCATCGCTTTTCGCCGGCCGGTGGTCCACTGGCTGGGGTGGATCTTCCCGTTGATCCTGTTTGGCCTGATCAGCAGTAACTTCTCGGAAGGGACCTTGCTCGATCTGCCGGTTTCGGTGGTGGATAACGATCACAGCCCGCTATCCAAAAACCTGATCCGCAAGCTGGATGCGGGTTCTCATGCCCATGTGCAAGCCTATGACGGGGGGCTTGATGAGTCGTTGCGCCGTCTGCGTAGCGCACAGGATTATGCTTTGCTGTCTATCCCGGCCGATTTTGAGGCGGACGCGCTGGCGGGCAATCAGCCGAGCGTGGTGCTGTATTACAACGCGCTGTTTTACGGTGCTGGGCTGTATTCTACTCAGGATTTCAGCGGCCTGATGGCCGAGGCCAACGGCAATTACCGCTCGATCATTGCCGGGGCCATGGGCAAGTCGCTGCCGCCGCTGGCGGATGTCACCCTCAATTACGGCAGCCTGTTCAATGCTAGCGGCAGCTATATCTATTATCAGCAGTTTGCCGCCACCATTCATATGCTGCAGCTGTTTGTAGTTACCTGCATGATTTACGTGATGGCACGCAGTAAATCTTTGCTGAAAGCCAAACCCTTTAGTCTGGCACTGTTGGGGAAACTGGCTCCCTATACTCTGTGCTTTACTACCTTGCTGATGGTAGAGATTGCCGCGCTGGTGGGCATTTTTGACGCTCGCGTCAGCGGCAACCCGCTGTTTATGCTGATGATTGGCTTCTTCTACGTGATGGCGGCACAAAGCATCGGCCTGTTGCTGTATACCTTTACCGGCAGTGCCATTACCGCCTATACCCTGATTGGCATGTTGGTGAGCATTGCACTGACTTTCTCTGGCATGGCAGTGCCCGAACTTTCCATGCCGCTACCGGCGCGCATTATTTCCAATATCGAGCCTCTTACCCACGCGCTGTACGCCATGTTCGACGTCTTCCTGCGGCAGGTGCCCGCCAGTGCCATCCTCAGCGTATGTGCGCTGTTAGTGGTCTACCCGTTGGTGACCGCACTGTTGGTGCGTAATCGGCTGCTGAAGCGGCTGGCAAAAGAGGAGACGGTGGGATGAAAAGCTATTGGCTCACTTTCCGCAAAGTATTGACGAGCATGTTGGAACGGCCGATGTGGCTGATGCTGATCCTGTCGCTGTGCATCATGAGTATGGTTTATGCCAATCGCACCGTGTGGGATCTCCCTGTAGGGGTGATCGATCAGGATCACAGCGCCGCCAGCCGCCAGCTTATCCGCCAGTTGGATGCGACCCCGAAGATCGCCATCCAAACCTACGACAGCCTGGATGAGGCGAAACGCGATCTGGGTTGGCGCAAACTGTTTGCGGTGATCATCATGCCGGTGGATCTGGAGAAGAAGATCCTCAACGGCAAAAACATTGAGATCCCGGTGTTCGGTGATGCCACCAACCGGCTGGCAAACGGCCAGATCCAGCAGGACGTGGTGGCGGCCTACCAGCAGTTGCTCGGCCAGTACAACACCTCACTGTTGATGCGCAGTGGTTTCAGTGAACGGCAGGCTCAGGTGATCATGATGCCTATCCAGAGCCAAACGCTGGACGTATTCAACCCCGGCATCAGCTTTGCGGCGATTATCTTCCCGGGTTTGTTGGTGATGTTATTGCAGCACTCGCTGCTGATTGCCTGCGTGCGCGTCAGCATTGTGTTGAAAGGAACGCCAGGCGGCAAGCCGTCGCTTCCTGTTTATCTGGGGGGGCTATCGGCCCTGTTGCCGATCTGGCTGTTCTTGTCGATTGTGTTATTTGTGCTGTGGCCCTGGGTCTTGGGCTATCGACAGACTGCGACGATCCCGGAGATCTTGCTGCTGACTTTCCCGTTCCTGCTTGCGGTGCTTGGGCTAGGCAAGCTGGTGACCGAATGCTTGCGCAGCGTGGAGATGATCTACCTGACGCTGTCGTTTATCACCACCCCGGTGTTTTATCTTTCTGGCACCATCTGGCCGCTGCAAGCGATGCCGCAGTGGGTCAGGGCGATTTCCTCGATGATCCCCTCAACCTGGGCGACCAAAGCCATTGCTGGCGTGAATCAGATGGGGCTATCGTTGCGTGATGTCGGCGGGGACGTTGCCATGCTGCTGTTATTGGGGGCGATTTATACGCTGATTGGTATTGGCGTTGGAGCCGTGCGTAACCGCGTGGGGCTGCGTAATCTATTTCGTAAACGTCGGACTTCCTGATAATCATGGGGCCAGAATGCTGGCCCCCATAGTGATTACTGCACCAGTTCCAACCCGGCTACGCGCCGCCAGTAGCCGTTGCATTCGGCATGGTCGGTTAACGTCAGTGGCTGCTTTCCTTGCTCATTAGCCCGGAAGCTGTCGAGCACCGCCAGTGTTTCGATGCCCTGTGGCGACAGACGTACAATATCCACCACCCCCTGCATACTGGTCAGTTCATTGCCTAGGTTGTAGCAGTAGCCACTCATGGTCTGGATACCGTTGAGCACAAACACCTGTTGGTTCTCTTGAGAATTGACGATGCGCCCCTGCGGATATTTGATGCAGCAGGTTTCGCATTCATCCTTGCCCCGGTTTTCTGAGCGGGCAGTAAAACAGCGCGCCGAATAGGCCAGTGGTAAATGGCCGTAACTCAACACTTCCACTTCAAATCCTTGGCGGAACCCCAGTTCATCACATTGCTGCAGTAAATTGACCAGCCAGTCCCGTGAAAGCTCTACCGGCATGCACCAGCGCATCATGCCCTGCTTGTGTAGCAGGCGCAGAGTGTAGGCGTTGTAGCAGTTGAGGGCATGCCCGGCGACAAACGGCAAACCGCGATCGGCAGCCATATTCACCGTACCAAGGTCGTTGGCTTCGATCAGGAATTCGCCGTTCTCCACATAACGCTTCAGCTCATTCAGCTCTGAAGGTGCCTGTAGCAAAGCCAAAGTGGAAATTACCACCTGCTTGCCAGATTTGGCGATCTCCTGTGCCAGCGCCAGCCAGTCACCTACTTTCATCTCACGCCGTTTGGTGCAGACGCTTTCGCCAAGATAGATGATATCGGCACTGCTGCTCATCGCCTGCTGATAAAAGGACTCTATCTCGCTGTTTGGCCAGTAGTAGAGCACCGGGCCTAATGCATATTTCATGGTTTCTCCTACTGCCATTTGCGGTGGTACGCGCCAAGCGTGGTCTGGGTACCTTCGGACATTGCGCCGAGCGTTTCCATCCAGGCGGCGTCGGCTTGATAGCCAGCCGGGTTGGCCATACAGCGATCTATGGCCTGGCGCCAGACACGCGCAACCTGGCTGACATAGGCAGGGCTGCGTTGGCGGCCTTCAATCTTCACCGAGGCAATATTGGCAGCCAGTAGCTCTGGCAGCAGCTCCAGCGTATTCAGGCTGGTGGGTTCTTCCAGCGGGTGATAGAGCACGTTATCCACCAGATAGCGGCCTTTGCACAGCGTTGGGTAACCGGCGTTTTCGCCGTCCTGATAGCGATCGATCAGCACATCATTCAGGCGAGATTCCATCCCCTGTGGCGTTTGTTGCCAGCGTACAAAGCGGGCAGGTGAGCAGGCGCCCACGGTGTTAGGCGATTCCCCGGTCAGATAAGAGGAGAGATAACACCGCCCTTCGGCCATGATGCACAGGCTGCCAAAGGCGAACACTTCCAGCGGTACCGGGCTAGTGCGTGACAATTGCTTCACTTGATGCATCGACAGTACGCGCGGCAGCACTACTCGCGCAACGTCGAAGTGGCGTTGATAAAAACGGATGGCTTCTTCATTGGTCGCAGAGGCTTGCACCGAAACATGGCGCTCCACCTGTGGATAACGTTCCGCTGCGTACTCCAGCATTGCCAAATCTGCCAGGATCAGCGCGTCGGCACCCAACTGGGCGGCCATATCTACGGCACGCTGCCAGCGGGCGTAGCCATTGGGGTGAGCAAAGGTGTTGATGGCGATATGCAGCTTGCGGCCATGCCGGTGCACATAGTCGGCCGCTTCCTGCAGCTTCTTCTCGGTAAAGTTCAGCCCGGCAAAGTGGCGCGCATTGGTATCGTCTTTCAGGCCGATGTAAACGGCATCTGCGCCATTATCTACCGCGGCTTTCAAGGCCGGCAGGTTGCCAGCGGGGCAAAGCAGCTCCATAGATCTATCCTGATTACAGCCATACACCTGGCCAGGTATATGCTGTGATAAACGTTGCCGGGCCATTGATTCGCCTGGCAATGATGTAAATGGGGAGACAATTTTAGTGAACCCGAGGTTAACAAGCTTTGATTTGAGGCAGCTTCTGGCGTATTGATATTCAAGCGGTAACTTGAAATCTGTAGGGCAAGATGAGCGTTAATTGCACCATTTGTTGATATAGACCGGTTACGCGTAGCCGCAATGTGGCAAAATAACCTCAGACTGAGTAGAAAGGAGTGAATAACAGTGTTGGAAAAACTACGAGCACGTATTGTGCGTCAAGGGCCGTCGCTGTTGCGCGTACCGTTAAAATTCACGCCGTTTGTTCTGCAGCGTCAGGTTTTGCAACAGGTGCTGAGCTGGCAGTTCCGTCAGGCGCTGGCTGAGGGAGATTTAGAATTTCTCGAATCGCGCTGGCTGAAGATTGAAGTGCGCGATCTGGCACTGCAATGGTTTATGACGGTAGAAAACGATAGGCTGGTGGTGAGCCAACAGGCTGAGGCGGACGTCAGCTTCAGCGGCGAAGCCAACGATCTGATCTTGATTGCGGCACGTAAGCAAGATCCCGACACGCTGTTTTTCCAGCGTCGGTTGCAGATTGAAGGAGATACCGAATTGGGCCTGTATGTAAAAAATCTGATGGACGCTATCGATCTGGATGCGATGCCTACGCCGTTACGCGTCGGGCTGCTGCGGTTAGCGGACTTTGTGGAAGCAGGTTTGCAGGAGGACACGGCGCAAACTTCCCGTGTGCCGCAGCCATGCTGATCCGCGTTGAAATTCCGGTGGATGCCGCAGGTATTGATGCGCTGCTGCGTAACGCCTTTGGCCGTGATGACGAAGCCGAACTGGTGCAACAACTGCGTGAAGACGGGTTGTTGACACTGGGCATTGTTGCTACCGACGAAGAGGGTGGCGTGGTCGGTTATGCCGCTTTCAGCCCGGTTGACGTTGCGGGCGAAGATCGCCAATGGGTTGGTCTCGCGCCGTTGGCAGTAGAGGAAAGCCTGCGTCGCCAAGGGCTGGCCGAAAAGCTGGTTTACGAAGGGCTGGATGCGCTGAATGAGTTTGGCTATGCCGCCGTGGTGGTGCTGGGCGAACCGGCTTACTACGGGCGTTTCGGCTTTAAAACGGCTGCCCAGTTCGATCTGCATTGCCGCTGGCCAGGAACGGAAGCCGCATTCCAGGTTTATCCGTTGGCGGAAGATGCACTGAGCGGTGTGAATGGGCTGGTGGAGTATTCCGCGCCCTTTAGTCGCTTTTAACTACCGGCAGTAG
This sequence comes from Serratia sp. 14-2641, assembly GCF_001692375.1. Classification (NCBI taxonomy): domain Bacteria; kingdom Pseudomonadati; phylum Pseudomonadota; class Gammaproteobacteria; order Enterobacterales; family Yersiniaceae; genus Serratia; species Serratia sp. 14-2641. The sequence goes on from NZ_LXKR01000022.1 coordinate 8,012, forward strand.
GTATTCCAATGAGAGGGGCGGATTAACTATCAGCTCCTCTTTTTGCTTTTTGCTCAACTGCTTCACCCGATACTCCAGACGCAACGCCATTGAGCGATCCCCCACCTGACAGTGAAAAACCAGTTCCAGCTCCCCTTTGCCACGTAGGGCTTTGGCCCCTTTACCGGCCTGATGCTGCGCCGCTCGCCGGGCGACGTCTGTCGTGATCCCGGTGTACAACATCCCGCTTGGCATTCGCAGCATATAGAGATGCCAGGTTGTTTCAGTCATAACGGCCTGCGTAATAGTTCAAATAGTTACCTATGCCAAAAAGGACCTGGACCCACCGAATCCCTAACCAGCAGCTCCGAAGTAAAAACGTTGTCCTTCGACAGATAGCCGCCGTCGAGCATAGCGATGAGCCGGTCGATCACTTCGCTCATCATATCGCTCACCGGGTCTTTAACGCTGGATAACGCCGGGGAGAGATACGGAGCCGTTGGGATATTATCGAAGCCGATAACCGAGACCTCATTGGGGACGGCAATACCCGCCTCGTTCAATTTCTTGATGGCACCAATGGCCATATCATCATTGCTGGCCAGTACTGCACTAAACGTGATTTTATCCTTGAGCAAGGACTCCATCGCTGCCGCACCGCTGACTGGCGTCCACTTTCCCTTGATAATGAGGTTATCATTCAGCTCAATATCGTGTTGATTTAACGCTTCTTTATAGCCAGATAGTCGCTCAATCGCCGTTGGCGAATCCAGTGAGCCGGTAATAAAGGCGATATTCCGGTGGCCCTGCTCAATCAGGTATTTTGTTGCCTTAAAGCTGGCCCCTTTGTGGTCGCAGCAGATGCAGTGGCTGTGATGTTTTCTCAGCCTACGGTTAACCACCATGATGGGTTGTTTGTGCTGCTCAATGATGTCGTCCATCGCTTCGATGGTTAAGAAACGCGGGTAGATGATGATGGCGTCGCAGCGTAAATCGAGCAGGAATTGGATCGCCTCTTGCTCTTCTGCGGCACTGTGTTTGCCGTCCACCAGGATCAACTGGCGACCGTTGTCCTCCAGCTTTTGCGCCGCCTGGGAAAGTATCTCGCTGAAATAACTGCCGTTATAGAGGGTGTTGGTGACCACCAGGCCAATGCACTGGGATTTATTGGTGGCCAGATTTCTCGCCAGTAGATTGGGACGATAACCCGCCTCTTCGATGGCCTTAAACACCTGATCTTTGGTGGCTTCGCTGACGTACCCTTTGCCGGAAAGAACGCGTGAAACAGTGGCTTTTGAGACGCCTGCTTTTGTTGCCACTTCCTGCATGGTAGACATAGGGTTTTCCCGGCTTTTAACTATTATCCCCATTCTACACATTCCACTGCGTTAGAGCAGGCCATTCGCAGCACCGCAAACCCACTCATGTCGATCTCTGTCACAGAACAGACAATAAATAAATATATCGATTGATCTGCAATCTTAATATCAACACTCTTATGTGAAACCGGTTACCTATCTATGAGAGTTGTCCTCATGTCTAAGAATTATGCGGCGGTATCAAGATCGATAGTGGATGCAGTTGGGGGAGCGAGTAACGTCGCGGCGGTGACTCATTGCATGACGCGTTTACGCTTTGTGCTCAACGACGACACCCTCGTCGATGCCGCCAGGCTGAAGGCAATTGGTGGCGTACTGGGTGTGGTAAGAAGCGAAAATCAGTGTCAGGTGATCATTGGCAACACCGTTTCACAGGCCTATGCCGAAGTATTGAAACTGTTGCCCGAAGGGGCGGTAGCCCAGCCACCGGCGCCGAAAAAGAGCAAAATCACTCTCAAACGTATCGGTGCGGGGATCCTGGACGCGCTGATTGGCACCATGTCACCGCTGATCCCGGCCATTATCGGCGGCTCGATGGTGAAACTGCTCGCCATGATCCTCGATATGACCGGCGTGTTCGGCAAAGGCTCCTCGACGCTGATTATCCTCAACGTTATTGGCGACGGGGCGTTCTTCTTCCTGCCGGTGATGGTTGCCGCTTCCGCAGCGGTAAAATTCAAAACCAATATGTCGCTGGCGATCGCAATTGCCGGGGTATTGGTTCATCCCGCATTTATCGATCTGATGGCGAAAGCCGCGCAGGGCCAACAGGTTGAATTTATGGGCATACCGGTCACGGCGGTGAAATACACCTACACGGTGATCCCGGCGTTGTTCATGACCTGGTTGCTCTCCTACATTGAAAGGTGGGTTGATCGCATCACGCCAGCCGTGACGAAAAACTTCCTCAAACCGATGCTGATCGTGCTGATCTCTGCGCCGATTGCCATCTTGTTGATTGGCCCGCTGGGCATCTGGATTGGTAGCGGCATTTCCGCGCTGGTGTACACCATTCACAGCTACTTGGGGTGGCTATCTGTAGCGATTATGGGTGGGCTTTGGCCGCTGCTGGTCATGACCGGGATGCACCGCGTATTTACGCCAACCATCATTCAGACCATCGCGGAAACCGGCAAAGAAGGCATGGTGATGCCCTCTGAAATCGGTGCCAACCTCTCGCTGGGCGGTTCATCGCTGGCGGTTGCCTGGCGGACCAAAAACCCGGAGCTGCGTCAGACGGCGCTGGCCGCTGCGGCATCGGCAATTGTTGCCGGGATTTCAGAACCCGCGCTTTACGGGGTGGCAATACGCTTGAAGCGTCCGCTTATCGCAGCGCTGATCAGTGGCTTTGTCTGCGGCGGCGTGGCCGGAATTGCCGGATTGGCGAGCCACTCGATGGCCTCTCCGGGCCTGTTTACCAGCGTGCAGTTCTTTGATCCGGCCAACCCAATGACCATTGTCTGGGTGTTTGGCGTGATGATTTTGGCGGTGGTGCTTTCCTTCATCCTTACGCTGTTGCTGGGCTTTGAAGATATCCCGGTTACCGAAGATGCGGAAAGTGAAAAAGCTAAATCAGCGCCCGCGTTATCCGTATAACCTGTTGTAAAAATGCATATTTGAGAAGAGGTATCTTATGCCAGCATCTGTTTTCCCCGCAGACTTTTTATGGGGTGGTGCACTAGCGGCTAACCAGGCCGAAGGCGCTTATCTTGTGGGCGGCAAAGGGCTGACCACGGTTGATATGATCCCTCATGGCAAAGATCGGCTGGCGGTAAAACTGGGCCAGGAAAAGCGCTTTGAGCTGCGGGAAGACGAGTTCTACCCTAGTCATGTCGGCATTGATTTTTATCATCGCTATAAAGATGACATTGCCCTGATGGCAGAGATGGGGTTCAGCGTATTCCGTACTTCGATCGCCTGGAGCCGTCTTTTCCCTAACGGGGACGAAACGGTGCCGAATGAGGAAGGGATTGCTTTCTACCGCGACGTTTTCACCGAGTGCAAAAAGCACGGCATCGAACCGCTGGTCACGCTGTGCCACTTTGATGTGCCGATGCATCTGGTGCGGGAATACGGTTCGTGGCGCAACAGGAAAATGGTGGAGTTCTTCACGCACTACGCCCGTACCTGTTTTGAGGCCTTTGATGGGCTGGTGAAATACTGGCTGACATTTAATGAAATCAATATTCTGCTACACAGCCCGTTCTCCGGCGCGGGTCTGGTGTTCGAGCCAGGCGATAATCAGGAACAGGTGAAATATCAGGCTGCGCATCATGAACTGTTGGCCAGTGCGTTAGCGACCAAAATCGCCCATGAGGTTAACCCGCACAATCAGGTTGGCTGCATGCTGGCGGGGGGCAATTTCTACCCTTGGTCCTGTAAACCCGAAGACGTCTGGGCTGCGCTGGAGAAAGATCGCGAGAACCTGTTCTTCATCGACGTTCAGGCTCGCGGCGCTTACCCGTCATACACCAAGCGCCTGTTTAAGGAAAAGGGTATCACTATAGCAATGGAGCCAGGCGACAGTGAGATCCTCAAAAACAGCGTTGATTTTGTCTCCTTCAGCTATTACGCCTCCCGCTGTGCCTCGGCTGAGATGAACGAGCACAACAGCAGCGCGGCCAATATCGTCAAATCGCTGAAAAACCCGCATATCCAGGCCAGTGAATGGGGCTGGGGTATCGATCCGCTGGGCCTGCGCATCACCATGAATATGATGTATGACCGTTACCAGAAACCGCTGTTCCTGGTGGAGAACGGCCTGGGAGCGAAGGACGAAATCAACCCGCAGGGCGAGATCGACGACGAATACCGCATCAGCTATTTGCGTGAGCATATCAAAGCCATGGCGGACGCTATCGAGGATGGTATTCCGGTGATGGGTTACACCTCCTGGGGCTGCATCGATCTGGTTTCTGCCTCTACCGGGGAAATGAGTAAGCGCTATGGCTTTGTCTATGTGGACCGCGATGACCAAGGCAATGGCACCTTGGCCAGAACCAGAAAGAAATCGTTTTACTGGTATAAGAAGGTGATCGCCAGCAATGGGGCGGATTTGAGTTAGCAAAATGGGCATCGAAGTGCCCATTTAGACATAAACTTTATGGGCGCTGCATGCAGCGCCCTCTGTTATCAACTCTCACACCTTCTTCTCAGTCATCTCAAAGCGAGGTGAAACCAACCCGTACAAAGTCCAACCGAAGAATGTAGCAATTGCGCCCCACATCATTGCCTCTTCACCGGAACTGTAAAGCGCATAGAAGCTATACAGCGCCCCAATCACGGCAATCACGTTGGCAATACGCGCCTTGTTCTCCGGCACTTTGGCTACTTTCTGGATAATAATCAGCGCGGCCATCGACAGGATATACGGAATAATATTGGTCACTACGGCCAGGTTAACCAGCACGTTAAACTGCTTATTCAGTGACGGGCTGATGGTCATCAGCGACATCACGCTCTGAATAATCACGATGGTCAGCATGCCTTTCACTGGCGCATCTGATTTACTGACTTTAGAGAAGATTTTCGGGAAGAAGCCGCTGTCGGCAGAGGATTTGAATACCTGGGCGATAGTGAACTGCCAGCCCAGCAGCGAGCCCACGCAGGACATGATCATCAACGCCATGATGATTTTACCGACCGTTGGGTTGAACATATGTGAGAACGCCAGGCCAAACGGCGCGGTGGAGTTAGCCAGTTCCATATTTGGCACGATACCGGCGATCACGTTGGTGGAAACAATGTAGATCACTGCGGCACCCAGTGTGCCACCGAGTACGGCGATAGGTACGTTGCGTTCCGGGTTTTCTACCACGTCGGTATTGGCACAGGCAGATTCAAGACCGAGGAAAGCCCACAGAGTCATCGAGATAGAAGACCCGATGGCTTCAAAGGTTGGCACCGCATGCGGGTTCCAGGCGGCGAGATAAGCGGTGCCACTGAACCAATACCAACCGATAATCGAGATACCGACCACCGGAATAATTACCCCCCAGACGGTGATCCCGCTGATCTGCCCGGTGATGCGTGCGCCACCGAAGTTGGCAACCGTAGCCAGCCACAGCACTGCGATAGTGGCAATACAGATGCCCAAGGGTGTCAGGGCAACCCCAAACAGCTCGGTGCCATAACCCACGGCAGAAATGGCGATGGCGATATTGGCGATCAGCAGCGAAACGCCATAGGTGTAGTTGGCCATAAAGTTGCCAGATTTACCGAAAGCGTACTCGGCATAGCCGCCCATCCCGCCGGATTTACGGCTGAACATGCCGCATTTGGCAAACGCATAGGCCAAGGCCATCGAGCCTACGGCGGTCACCAACCAGGAAACGATGGAGATTGTCCCCACTTCGGCCAGCTTGGTTGGCAGCATAATTATGCCGGACCCCATCATATTGACCGCTGTCAGGATCGTTAATTGCACAACCCCCATCTTATTATTGGATTTGCTCATGATTATTCTCGCTCTTATATCCCTCAAATTATACCCGTCGTCTTTCAAGCTGCAGCGTTGTTACCTGCGCTATCTCACCCCAGTCACTTACAAAAACGTAAGCTCCTGGGGATGAGATAGCTTGTTGCCTAGCTGCAACTTGAAATCCATAGGGTATGGATTATTTTTGAAATTCGAGGAATAGCTAAATATGTCTGGCGGCATGGAAATATGCCGCCTCTGGTAAAGTTAATTACGCTTTCATGACATAACCGTAAGCCCGGTTCCAGCCATCTTCATCCTGCTGGATATACACGCCTTGTAATTCAGGGGCGAATCCAGGTAATAAATTAATCCCTTCTTCCAGTGCCAGGAAATAGCGTTGAGCAGAGCCTCCCCAGATTTCGCCCGGGACTACGCACAGCACGCCCGGTGGGTAAGGTAATGCCCCTTCAGCGGCAATGCGGCCTTCGGCTTTAGCGAGAGAAACCAGTTCTACCTTGCCACGTACGAATTCGGTATTGGCGGTTTGTGGATCCATGGCGACGCGTGGGAAATGGCTCTTACGGAACATTTCCTTCTGCAATTCTTTCACATTGTAGCTGACGTAGAGATCGTGCATCTCTTGGCACAGCTGGCGCAGGGTGTAGTTCTGGTAACGTTTTTCGTTGTTCTTGTACACGGTTGGCAGGACTTCACTCAGCAAGGAGTCTTGTTCAACGTGTTTTTCGAAGCGGGCAATCAGCGCCACCAGATGCTGCATTTTGGCGATATCTTCCGCCGGGGTGAGCAGGAACAGAATGGAGTTCAGGTCGCATTTTTCCGGCACAATACCGTTTTCGCGCAGGTAGTTAGCCAGAATGGTGGCTGGGATACCAAAGCTGCTGTACTCGCCGCTGGCGGTATCGATGCCCGGCGTGGTCAACAGCAGTTTGCAGGGATCCACAAAGTATTGTGATTCTTCATAACCTTCGAAGGCATGCCATTTTTCGCCAGGGACAAAGTTGAAGAAGCGCAGATCGTTGGCCATGGCTTCAGTGCTGTAGGATTGCCAAGGTTTACCGTCGATTTGCTCCGGTACGAAAGGTTTGATCATGGTGCAAGTGTCCAACAGCATTTTGCGCGACTCAATGCCGATGCGCACACACTCTTTCCATAGGCGTTGGCCACTCTTGCCTTCGTGCATTTTGGCGTTCACATCCAGTGCGGCAAACAGTGGGTAGAACGGGCTGGTGGACGCGTGCAGCATAAAGGCGTTATTGAAACGCTTATGGTTGCAATAACGTTCTTGCCCTTTGATGTGCTTGTCTTTTTTATGGATCTGCGAAGTTTGTGAGAAACCGGCCTGCTGTTTGTGTACCGATTGAGTAACGATGATCCCCGGATCGTTTTCGTTCAGCTCTAGCAGCAGTGGCGAGCAGTCTTTCATCATTGGGATGAACTGCTCATAGCCGACCCAGGCAGAGTCAAACAGGATGTAATCACACAGGTGGCCAATCTTGTCGACGACCTGGCGGGCGTTATAGATTGTGCCGTCGTAGGTGCCCAGTTGGATAATCGCGAGGCGGAATGGGCGAGCGTCGTTAGCGCGTTCCGGTGCAGTTTCACGGATTTGCTGGCGCAGATAGTCTTCTTCAAAGCAGTGAGCATCGATGCCGCCGATAAAGCCGAACGGGTTACGTGCCGTTTCCAGATATACCGGCGTTGCCCCGGCCTGGATCAGCGCGCCATGGTGGTTGGACTTATGGTTGTTACGGTCGAACAGCACCAGATCGCCACGGCTCAGTAGAGCGTTGGTCACTACTTTGTTGGAAGCTGAAGTCCCGTTCAGCACGAAATAGGTTTTATCGGCGTTGAACACCTTGGCGGCGTGTTTTTGCGCATCGCAAGGCGCGCCTTCGTGGATTAGCAGATCGCCCAGCTTAACGTCGGCGTTGCACATATCGGAGCGGAACAGCGTTTCGCCATAGAAATCAAAGAACTGGCGGCCAGCGGGGTGCTTGCGGAAGAACTCACCGCCCTGATGGCCTGGGCAGGCGAAGGTGGCGTTACCCATTTCTACATATTGGGTCAGGGTATTAAAGAACGGTGGTAGCAGCTCGCTTTCATATTTTACCGCTGCGGCTTCCAGCTGCTTGCCGTAGAACTGGGTGTTCTTACCACAGAGTTCAAAAACGCCGTTCAGCGCCGGTAATACGGCGTTATCCAGCTCTTCTTCACAGCAGACGGCAACAAAGATCGGAATGTTTAAACCGGTTTCTTCCAGCTGTGCCACCAAGCCTTGCTGTACGTCTTCCACGGAAAGCACGATGGCGGCTACGTCATTAAAGTCGCTGTGGTGCACATCGCTAATTTCACGTGTGGTTTCAAAACAAGAGAGAGTTTTTTGGTTCGCTGCAATTTTTAGTTTGTTCATTTTCATCATTCTTCAGGCGAAAATATCCCGCTGGCAAATAAGGTCTTTGCCAGGAAGTATTTTCGTTAAAATAAAGGTATGCGTGAGCGTAATCATGTTCATCGAACATAATTAGGTTACGAGTTTATTTTGACGAAATATTTTTTGGGTTCTTAAATGAGGTTGCAATTATGCCGGATCCACTCTGTTTTGAACAAAAACATAGCGATACCGTCGCCGTCAGGCGCAGGGAATGATCGTTGGCATAGGTCTGGCTGCAAGACGCAATAAGAACGCAGAGGAGGGAGTTTATCTGAAGTTAAAAAAGGCAAAGCTAAAGCAGCTGCGGTGAGCCATCATCATAATATGTGTAGTTCGTCGGATGTGAGCCATCTTTCTGTTGTTGTTTTCCATTTTCCATCTACCTATGGGTTTCGGACTTGGCGCTATTTTATCCCCTAAATGCGGAAATAAAGTGATGCAGATCACGTTAATCATGCGATTTATACTTAACTATTCAATTTCTATGCATCGAAGTGAATAGCTATGAATTCTGTAGCGAAGGAATATGTGAAGCAATTGCTACAAATGGAGCCAGCGGACTGGATAAATTTGGCTTAGGCTAACTCAACCCCTGAAAACCGCCTTTAATATAAACAGGTAATAGCAGGAATAGGGCTAGGATGTTTTTTATTTGTTATTACTGCGTTCAGGTTTATCTTGCATAAAGATGCATGGATTGCTAATGAATATGCTAGTTTTATGTTGGGCATAATTTGTCGCTAATTGTGACTGCCTTCAAATCTGCGGGTAAGATGGCGGAGTTGAAAAGGAGAACTTACGTTGAATCAGAGCGAAGATCGGCTGCACATTATCCGTTTTCTCAGTAAGCAGCATGTGCTCACGCTGTGTGCCGGTGATGGCACGGCGATGTGGTGCGCCAACTGCTTTTACGTATTCGATGCCGAGCGCATGGCGCTATGGCTGATGACCGAGCCGCATACCCGCCACGGCGAACTGATGCAAAGGAACAACCGGGTGGTTGGCACTATTGCCCCCCAGCCCAAGACCATTGCGTTGATCAAAGGGGTACAATATGCGGGGGAAATCACTCTGTTGGCGGGGGACGAGGCTGAACTTGCCCGAACGCGCTACTGCAAACGCTTCCCGGTGGCCAAGGTGATGAAAGCGCCTATTTGGCAGATCGCGTTGCAGGAAGTGAAGATGACCGATAACACCCTGGGCTTTGGCAAAAAACTGCACTGGGCGCGTTGACAAACCAGCTGAATATTAAGGATCGATAGCATGAAAAACACCGAGATAGCCGCATTAGCGCTACTGGCGGCATTGGTTTCCCCGGCGATGGCGCAAGACAGCGGCGTTTCCTTTGGCCATAAGAACTGGGAACTTGCCTGTGACAACACCAATACCTGTCGAGCTGCGGGCTACGCTAATGAAGATGAGCCAAGCGATTCGAACGGTTCGGTACTGCTCACGCGCATTGCAGGCCCTGGCACCGTCCCAACGGGGGAAGTGACCTTGGCGGATTACGAAGGGGGTGACTCAGCCCCGGTGGCAAAGCTGACGTTGTGGATCAACGGCAAGGCGGCGGGTGCGCTCAAACCGACCAAGGATGGAAACTGGAACCTGTCAGCAAGCCAGACTCTGGCACTGATCGGCGCAATCAAAGGCAGCGGCTCGGTTGAATTTAAAGGCGGCCCCGCACCTTTCGTGCTGTCAGGCGATGGGGCTTCGGCCACCTTATTGAAGATGGATGATGTGCAGGGGCGTATCGGCACGCCCGGTGCCCTGACTAAAAAAGGCGATAAGCCGGAAAGCAGCGTGCCAGCCGCTATTCCTGCCCCGGTGATCCAGGCAGTGAAGGTGCCCAAGGCGGAAGAACGCCCGCTTACGGCACCCGAGATCGCCGCGCTGACCCCCAAACTGCTGGCGACGCTGAAACCGGATGATTGCGACCGCATGCAGTCCCCACAGGATAATGATGGCGCAAGCGAGGATGTCATCACGCTGACCCCGCTCGGCAATGGTCATGCCCTGATAACCGCCGTGTGTTGGCGGGCGGCCTATAACGAAGGTTACGGCTATTGGGTGATCGACAGTGCCCTGAAGCAGGCCCCGGTATTGGTGACCAATTCCGGCTCTGGCTATGATGAAGGGATAATCTCAATGGGGCAAAAGGGGCGTGGATTGGGCGATTGCTGGGCCACCGCCCGTTGGGTATGGGATGGCACGGCGTTTCGTCAAAGCAACGAGGCCACAACCGGCCTGTGTCGTTTAATCCATGCGGGCGGAACCTGGGATTTACCGACGTACGTCGCCGAAGTGAAAGCGGCGCAGTAAAGGAACTAGAGAGTCTCCACGGGCAGTTCTGTGCCTTGGGCATACAGAGGTGAGGGGGAAAATATATGGCACGGGTACTGATCACAGGCGCCAGCGGGCTGGTGGGGAGTGAACTGCTGCGTCTGCTGTTGGCAGATAGGCAGGTCACTTCGGTAATTGCTCCTACGCGTAAGGCGCTGCCGCCACACGCCAAATTACATAACCCGGTCGGCAGCGATCTGCATGAGTTGTTGACGCAACTGACACAGCCGGTGGATGCGGTATTCTGCTGCCTGGGTACCACGCGCAGTCAGGCTGGTAGCGCAGAGGCATTCCGCCACGTCGACTATCAGTTAGTGGTTGAAACGGCCCTTACCGGGCAGCGCCTTGGTGCGCAGCATTGCCTGGTGGTGAGCGCTATTGGGGCTAATCCAGGCTCTGTATTCTTGTATAACCGCACCAAAGGGCAGATGGAGCAGGCGTTGCGTGAGCAGAACTGGCCACGCCTGACGTTGGTACGCCCTTCAATGTTGTTCGGTTCTCGTGCTGAGCCGCGTTTGCTGGAGCGACTCAGTCAACCGTTGTTTGGTCTATTGCCTGGTAAATGGAAGGGCGTTGCCGCCAAAGACGTGGCGCAAACGTTGCTGACACAGGCCTTCAGCCCAGGCAGCGGGGTCAAGATTTTAGAATCCGACCAGTTGCACTGCTCGCACCGTTTATAGCTCAACGCAGAGATTATCGAATGCCAGCTCCATGCCGGGCGGCAGTTCGTTGGCCATCAACCATAAATCGAGGTGATGGCTGATGTGCGTCAGCAGCGTACGCCGTGGTTGCAAGCGTTGCTGGATCTCCTGCGCGCGGGGCAGATCGTTGTGATTACGCGGTGTCTGTGGCTGCGGCGGCAGGCTGCAATCCAACACCAGTAAATCGAGAGTGACCTGTTGCAGGTAGCGTGTGGTTTCTGGCGGCAGGCCGACGGTGTCGGTCAGATAGGCCAGGGCTTTGTCAGCGGCCTGGATCAGATAACCATGGGTGAGTTTGGAATGGATCAACGGCAGCGGCGTGACGTGCAGCCCGCCTAGTTCCACCGTTTCAAAGGGGCATAGTGGGGGTTGGAACGCCAGAATACCGGGGTGTTTGAACAGGTCGTCACAGCCTTGTTCATCGGCTGGGCCGTAGACCGGGATCGCATTTCCGCACCCCCAGCGCAAAGGAAATAACCCCTGAACGTGATCCATGTGGTAATGTGTCAGTAAAAAACGTTGAATTTCCCCCGCCGCAAAACGCCTTTCCAACGAGCTCAATCCCGCGTCCAACAACGTCGTTTCCCCTTGAAATTTGATCATCGCACTGCACGGTCGCCGCCGAAATGCCGGTTCACGCCGCGCCCGTTGGCACACCAGGCATTCGCAGCCAAAGGCTGGCACCTGTTGTGCCCCGCCGGTACCAAGAAAGGTCAGTTGCATGTTGGTTTCCTCTTGTTGGTGTGCTCAAACTTGACTGCTCACCTCATGACAGCGTGTCCTGTGGTTGTTTTTCGGTTAAGGCCAGCAGGGCGTCGAGGGTATGTCCGAGATCGCCATTGTTATCCAGCAGGTGGCAGCCAATCGGTAGGGTCTGCTGATAGTCAGCCGCCCGCGCCAGCCGTTGCTCGATCTGTATCGCGTTTTCCCGCCCGCGCTGTTCCAGCCTTTTACGCAACACCGGTGGGGATACCTGTAAGCAGACCGGCAGCAGTTGGGCACCGTAGCGTTGTAGCGCCTGTGGCAGATGAGCGCGGGATCCGTTGACCACCACGTCGATCCCTTGCAATAACCACAGATCGACCTCGATACCAAAGGCGTAATGATGTTCGTGCGCCTGCCAGTCCAGGGCGAATAATCCTTTGGCGCGGCGGCGCAGAAACTCCTGTTCGCTCAGGGCGATATGGTTCTCGCAGCCAGCATTGGCCGGGCGGGTGATGTAACGGTGCGCCACCAGCGGCCCGGCACCGGTGGCTGCCCGTAACCGTTCGAGCAGGCTGTCCTTGCCTGCTCCGGACGGGCCCATCAGGTAGATGAGATAGGCCATCAGAACACCTGCTTGCCCTGGCGCCAGACGTTTTGCACGTAGATATGCTCGCCGTGCGGCCTGGCTAATACCAGATCGGCGCGCAACCCCTCGGCGATCAGGCCACGATCCTTCAAGCCCAACGCCCGTGCAGGGTTGCGGGTGATCAGTTGTACCGCCTGCGGCAGGCTGAACGCGTTGCGATCGTCGTTTGCCAGACGAAACGCCGCATCCAACAGGCTGGCAGGGTAATAATCGGAAGAGAGGATATCCAGCACGCCAAGGGCCGCTAGATGATGTGCCGCAACGTTGCCGGAGTGTGAGCCCCCGCGCACGATATTCGGCGCGCCCATCAGCACCTGCAAACCTTGCTGATGTGAGGCCCGGGCTGCCGCTTCGGTGGTCGGGAATTCGGCAATCACACTGCCCAGCGCACTGGATTCGCTGACGTGTTCGGCGGTGGCGTCGTCGTGGCTGGCCAGGGCGATATTGCGTGCCCGGCAGTGGGCGGCGATCGCCTCGCGGTTCGGTGTTGCCCAGCGTTCGGACAGACCCATCTGCTCCACCTCAAACTCGCTCATCTGCTGGTCATTGAGGTGATATTTTCCCTGGTAGTATTCACGGTATTTCTCACGGGAAGCGAACTGTCGCTGGCCTGGTGAATGGTCCATCAGCGACACCAAGGACACGCCCGGTTTATCCATCAGCTGTTCGAACAGCGGCAGGGTGCTGCTATGGGGCAGCTCGCAGCGCAGGTGGAGCCGGTGTTCGGCCCGGTTCACTCCGGCTCGCTGGCTGTAGATCACCGCGTCGATCATTTTTTGCAGGTTTTCCAGCCGGTGCCCACCGTCGCGCACGTCACCGATCGCCACCGCATCCAGCACCGTGGTGATGCCGTTGGCGACCATCAGCGCGTCGTGGCTGCTCATGGCCGAATGCGCTGGCCAGTCCACGTTGGGGCGCGGAGTGAAAAACTTGTCCAGATTGTCGGTATGCAGTTCAATCAACCCAGGCAGCAACCAGCCGCCTTCGCCATCCAGCGCCTGCGGTAGCTGGCTTGGGGTATCGGCAAAGCTGCGGATCACGCCATCGGTCATTTCCAGTGAACCTGCAACGATCTGGTGTTCCAGCACCAGCTTGACGTTATTGATAATCATGGCGTCTCCAGAACCTGTGGGGCCTGCATGGTATGTAAACGGTCTGCCACCTGCTGACGGGTGCCTTCGTCGTGGAAAATACCGACGATGGCTGCGCCACGCTGTTTGGCCTGTTCGATCAGGTTCACCACCGCCGCGCTGTTGCGACTGTCGAGGGAGGCGGTAGGCTCGTCAAGCAGCAGGATGGGGTAATCCTTGATAAAGCCACGGGCGATATTCACCCGCTGTTGCTCACCACCGGAGAAGGTCGAAGGGGCCAATTGCCAGAGGCGCTGTGGCACGTTGAGCTGGCTGAGTAGGGCTTCGGCGCGTTCACGGCATTCGCTACGCTCAACGCCGGATTCCAGCAGCGGCTGCATCACCACTTCCAGCGCGCTGATGCGGGGTATCACCCGTAGAAACTGGCTGACCCATCCTATGGTGTGGCGGCGCACCGCCAGGATCTGACGAGCCTCGGCCTGAACCAGCTCCAGCCAGTCGTTTTGGTGATGGATCCAGATTTTGCCGCTGTCTGGCAGATAGTTGGCATACAGCGAGCGCAGCAGGGTGGATTTCCCGCTGCCGGAGTGGCCATGCAGCACCACGCATTCGCCGCTGCTGACGGTCAGGTTGGCATCCTGCAAAACCGGCAGGCGGGTGCCGTGCTGTTGGTGCAGGACAAAGGTTTTACTCAGGTGTTCAACCCGGATTTTAATTGTCATTATCTCACCTACGTTACGACAGAACCGAAGAGACTAGCAGTTGGGTGTACGGATGGTGCGGGTCGTCCAGTACCCGATCGGTCAGACCGCTTTCCACCACTTCACCTTCCTTCATCACCAGCAAACGGTGGGCCAGCAGACGTGCAACCCCCAGATCGTGAGTGACGATCACCGCCGCCAGCTGCATTTCCACCACCAGATTGCGCAGCAGATCCAACAGGCGCGCCTGCACGGAAACGTCCAGCCCGCCGGTCGGCTCATCCATAAACACCAGCTTGGGATGGGTCACCAGATTGCGGGCGATCTGCAAGCGCTGCTGCATACCGCCGGAGAAGGTGGTGGGCAGATCATCCAGACGAGAAACCGGGATCTCCACGTCTTCCAGCCATTGTCTGGCCTGCTGGCGAATATCACCGTAATGGCGCTGGCCGATCGCCATCAGGCGCTCACCGATGTTGCCACCAGCAGACACCTGTGGCCGCAGACCATCGAGCGGATGCTGATGGACCACTCCCCAGTCGGTGCGCAGCAGGCGGCGGCGATCGCTTTCTGCCATCGCGTACAGATCCTGCTGTTGTCCCGGTTGTGGGCGGTAAAGGATCTGCCCCTGTTGCGGGGCCAGCCGGGCGGAGATCGACTTGAGCAGCGTGGTTTTACCCGAGCCGGATTCGCCGACGATGCCCAGCACTTCACCGGGATAAATATCGAATGACACGTTGCTGAAACCCTTGCCCGGCGCGTAAAGGTGGGTGAGGTTGTCGACCGTCAGCAACGGCGTGGCACTCAATGGAGCGGAAGTCATCAGTGCGATACCTCTTGGTTGAGTTGTTGCTGGCAGAAATCGGTGTCTGAGCAGACGAACATTCGGCTGCCCTGGTCGTCGAGTACCACCTCATCCAGATAGCTGTGGCGTGAACCGCATAGAGCGCAAGGTTCTACCCACTGCTGCACGCTGAACGGATGGTCGTCAAAGTCCAGGCTTTCCACCTTGGTAAACGGCGGCAGGGCGTAAATGCGTTTTTCACGCCCGGCCCCGAACAACTGCAATGCGGGCATCATGTGCATCTTCGGGTTATCGAATTTTGGGATCGGCGAAGGGTCCATCACATAGCGATCGTTAACCTTCACCGGATAGGCATAGGTGGTGGCAATATGGCCGTAGCGGGCGATATCTTCATACAGCTTCACCTGCATCACGCCGTACTCTTCCAGCGCGTGCATCTTGCGCGTCTCGGTCTCACGCGGTTCGATAAAGCGCAGTGGCTCGGGGATGGGCACCTGATAAATCAGGATTTGATCCGCCTGTAAGGGTGTTTCCGGAATACGGTGGCGGGTCTGGATCAGCGTGGCTTCTGGCGTGCGCTCGGTGGTAGCAACCCCGGCTACGCGCTGGAAGAAACGGCGGATAGAGACCGCGTTGGTGGTGTCGTCGGCACCCTGGTCGATAACCTTCAGCACGTCGGCACGGCCAATGATGCTGGCGGTGATCTGGATGCCACCGGTGCCCCAACCATAAGGCATCGGCATCTCACGGCCACCAAACGGCACCTGATAACCGGGGATCGCCACTGCCTTGAGGATGGCGCGGCGGATCATGCGCTTGGTTTGTTCATCCAGATAACCGAGGTTATAGCCGGTCAATACTTCACTCATGGCGGTTCTCCTGAAGAGCGGCAAATTCCTGCTGCAGGCGTTTGAGCAGCTCCAGTTCAGCCTGGAAATCGACGTAGTGCGGCAGCTTGAGGTGGGAGACAAAACCGGCGGCCTCCACGTTATCGGCATGCGCCAGCACAAACTCTTCGTCCTGCGCCGGGCCTGCCACGGCTTCGCCGTACTCGGCGGTTTGCAGGGCGCGATCCACCAGCGCCATCGCCATGGCTTTACGTTCCGAGCGGCCAAACACCAGCCCATAGCCACGGGTGAAGTGCGGTGGGCGGTCCTGCGGGTCGACAAAACCGTTCACCATCTCGCACTCAGTCAGCAGGATCTCGCCGATATCGACGGCGAAACCCAACTCTTCCGGCACGATCTCCACGGTAACGTAACCGCTGCGGATCTCTCCAGCAAACGGATGGTTACGGCCATAGCCGCGCTGGGTGGAGTAGCTCAATGCCAACAGAAAGCCCTCATCGCCACGCACCAGTTGCTGTAAGCGCGCCGAGCGGGAGCAGGGATAGACCGGCGGGTTGCGGGTAATATCGTCCGGGGTGCTGCCGTCATCTTCTTCTGCCCGCGCCAACCGTTGCTGATTAAGCAGGTCGAACACGTGGGCACAGCGCTCTGGTAGCGGCTCATCGGCCTGTGATGCCGGAGGTGTTTTACCGTTGGCCAACAGCGCAAAATCCAGCAGGCGGTGGGTATAGTCGTAGGTCGGGCCGAGCACCTGGCCGCCAGGCAAGTCTTTGTAAACCGCTGATATGCGCCGCTCAAGCCGCATGTTCTCGCTAGCCAGCGGTTCGCTGACGGCCAGGCGCGGCAGGGTGGTACGATAGGCGCGCAGTAGGAAAATAGCCTCTACCAGATCGCCGCTGGCCTGTTTGATGGCCAGTGCAGCCAGTTGGCGATCGTAAATACCGCCCTCCGTCATTACCCGGTCAACCGCCAGGCCAAGCTGTTCACCGATTTGCTCTACACTGAGCGCTGGGACAGTTTCGTCACCCCGGCGCAGATTTTCCTGTAATTGATGGGCAGCCTCGATGGCCTTTTCGCCCCCTTTCACCGCAACGTACATCAGCACTCCTCCACGCGGGTGGTTCTTGGCAGCGCCATCAGGCGCTCACCGCAGGTCAAGATAATGTCCAGGCTCAGCGGGAAGCGCTGAGGCCGTTCGAGTAGATAAGCCCGTAGTGCAGCTGGCAACGGCGGGGAAATTTCCCGTTGTTTTTCAATGCCGGGGCCGGAAAGGCGCAGTGTGTGGCTGCCTGCCAATGCGTCAATTTGCACTACCAACGTGGCACCGAACTCCGGTGAGACTTCACTGCCGTGGGGTAAAGCGCTCAGCTCGGCAGGCCGTAACTGGTCATCCCATACCGCCAGATGGATATCTTCCTGCCGGGTAGCCAGCGGAGCACCGGTATGAAAACGGATGTTAGTTAGCACTTGCTCACTTTTAAGCTCGGCACAGAGCTGAAGTGGGGTTTCCTGATCCGCCAGCGTCAGTATCACGGCGGTGCTGGCGGCGTTCAGCGCACCCCATGTCGGGCAGCCAGGCAGTTCAACAATCACGCCAGGTTCACTCAACGCCTTTAAAATCAAACGGAAAGCAGACTGGGATTGCTCAATCGGCTGGTCAAAGCCGGCTAATAACGTCATGGTTTAATCCCCTCGCACCAGCGTAAAGAAGTCTACCCGGCTGGCAGCTACGGCACGGGCGCGCAGTTGGCGCTGCTCCTGTTGCAGTGCGGCCAGGGGCTCGATCAGTTGAAGCTGTAGCAATTCATGGTTGGCGGGTTGTTGTAGCAAGGCGTCGATCAGCGCACAGAGTTCGGCATGTTCTTTGTCACGCCCGGTTACGTAGCTGTAGCCTTGGGCACCGTTTTCCAACTGCACCACGGCGCGGGTTATGGTCATATCGCCCAACACAAAGCGGCGGCCGGTCGCTCCCATCCGTCCTAGCAGCTGTGTCAGGCCAATCTCAGGGGCGCGCAGGCGCTGGTAGCTTGGGTTGAGGTTCAGCGCCTGCCAGTGGCTGCGCAACTGGGCGGGTTGGCTATGTGCCAGGACCGACATCCAGCGTTGTCTCTGCTGTAAGGATTGCATTCAGTGCTCCATCGTCAGTTCGATCATGTCGGCGCGCGCTAGGCTGACGGAGTATTCCGCCACCAAATCGCTGCCGATACAGGTATTTAGGGTGCGTACGCATAGCAAGGGGGCATGGGTGGCGATCTCCAGCAGGCGGCTCTCTTTGGCCTGGGCACGTCGTGCGCTGATGCGGGTTTGGCGGCGGGTCAGCGGCTGGTGGATCTGCTGTTGGATAAACTCATGCAGCGAGCCGCTGTGGAACTGTTGCAGTGCGGGCCACCAGTCCAGATCGGGCAGATAGTGGTCGATCACGCTGAGAGGAACGCCGTTCACCCGGCGCAGGGTGCGTAAGTGGATAATAGTTTCCCCCTCTTCACGGTTGAGCGCGCTGGCGATATGCCCATTGCACGGGCGTAAAACAGCAAGTAAGCGCTCACTGGTGGGATGGCTGCCCTGCTCGAACAGGTTCTGGCTGAAGCGGGTGTTGGCGTGCAGCGGATAGTTATACGGGCGTAGCAGCACCAGAATGCCGATGCCGTGGCGGCGCTGCAGCCAACCGCGTTCTACCAGCTCGTCTACGGCGCGGCGCAGCGTGTGGCGATTGACCTCAAAACGCTCGGCAAGCTGTTGTTCTGATGGCAGATAATCTCCACAGCGATATTGGCTGCACAGTTCCTGCTCCAACTGGGCGGCGATCTGTTGATATCGGGTGGGATAACTGGTCGGATGTCTAGATAAGTGCGTCATAGCTAATACCTCGGCACTTCGGTTGGGGGAGAAAGCGAAAAAGCGGCGATAGCATTCATGATCGGCACTCGGTAACAAAGTTGGGCTAATGTTGCCGGGGGCAGATGACAATCAGGTGACGTGCAGGTGGCGAACTGATGAACTATTTGGGACAGGGAGATGATGTCTTAGATTGATGTAAAGAGTGGGGGTTGGCTCGCTGGGTTGAGTGAAAAAACACCAAGAAGGCTTATTTTGTTGTCACAAACGTGCTAACTCGGGAACGCATTTTTTGAATTTCTTTATTCACTCAATCTATTGGCCGCGGAACAAGTTGATGGTGAGATTGAACTTGCCGTTGAGTTGCTGCTAGAAAACCCAGAAATGGGGAGGGCCACAAGCTTAGCAAGCTTTGTTAGCGACCAATTATTCAATAATAAAAATATATGATTAAAAAAAATTCATTCATGGAATCCATTTGTAAATCTATAAGTATACTGTTGGGCTTTCTAGTATTATACACGGAGTGGATTATTACTATGGAACTTCGATTTTTTAAAGTCGCTTAATTTAAATGGAGATTTAAATGGCCACAACTATTTATGCAGATATTCAAGGTGAAAAGCAAGGGCATATTTCCGCAGGCTGTTCATCAGTACCCTCCATTGGAAATAGAAGTCAAAAAGGGCATGAAGACCAAGCTTTTATCTATTCTTTTGATCATGACCTTACAAGAGAGCAAAACGTCTGTCATCATCCAATTGTAATAAACAAGCCTATTGACAAGTCATCGCCTCTTTTGGGAGTTGCATTAGATGGAAATGAAAGGCTTCAAATTATAATTTATATGCACCGAATAGATTCAACTGGAAGGATTGAAAAATTTTATACTATAAAGCTTAAGGATGCATATATTGTTAGCATTAGTCAGCACTGTCCAAACTCACTATTACAGAGTGATGTTCAGCCTTATGAAATCATATCCATAGCATATAAAAGTATTGACTGGACTCATGTAGCGGGCACGTCAGGATACAGCATATGGGATGAGCGCGTATTCTAGTTATTGAAGGCCGTTTAAAACGGCCTTTTTATGTATACTTATCTGGAATATACTTCCAAGATAAATAGAAGACCACAATAATTGATATTATTAATAATCTCCCACTATATTCTGGTATAAATGCCAAATACAGCAAATACAATAAAACAACGACAGCAGTTGGAAGGAAATTAAAAAATACAGTAAATATAATTAGTTTGACGTATTTTAAAACGAAATTAATCATGATTTTTATTATTTCTAATATTTCGATGATCATAAGTCAATTACCCCTTCTAAAATTTCAATTTTTTCTTCAAGCGTGGCGTTATGTTTACCTTTAAGCTTCATTATTAACGCTGTTATAATTGGATCTACATATATATATAGCATCTCAATTCTATTATTATATAGTATATTATAATAGCGAGGTTCAAGCGTTCTTAGTTTTCTTGCGGCCATAGCAGCTCTTTGAACTTGCCCATAAAATGCAACACCCGTTAAAGCCCATGGCCCTTTCTTATATGTTTGTTTCCTGATTGAGGCTAAAATCTCAGGCGATCCAGATAAAGATTTACCTATTGTATAAGCAATGGCTTTCTTAGTTAGCACTCCAGAAGTAAACGCAGCAAATAATCTACTTGTTCCTCTTGTTCTTGATTTAGCTTCTCTTTGGGTTCTATCCTCATCATCTAAAACAAATTCAATATATAAAATCAGCATATGCAGAAGAATATCTCTCTTTCCAAATAACTCCAAAATACCATAAAAATAACGTTCGTCTTCTATTTTAATTTCTTGACAAACATCTTCATATTTATCAATGAAACATGATGTTCGCCAGGAAAGCCTTTCAAATCCATCATATATTGCCTCGGTTGTATCAATTGCTTTCTCATAGACACCCTCAACACCTTTATCAAGGGATAATGCCATTTTTCTTTCAGCCTGCATGTGTTGTCTAAGAAAATAACTATAGTCCATTAAATAAGCTCCTTTTATTTATACGACATTTGGTACTAAAGAACATTATATCTCTAATGCATTCGTCAAAGCTAGCCCTATGAAAAAATGAGCTTATAGTTTGATATGCATGCGTAATATCTAAGTTTCATTCACATGATGTATTTTTTAGTTTGAATTTATTAATTATTTATATGTCATTGGCAAACCAAAATTTCAGTCCTCTAAATTGAGGCTCTTTGTCTGCCTAAAATGTCGCCTTGTATGGTTTACTTGCTCACATCCTTTGTTGATCATTTTGTTCCAGGCCATCCCCCAAAAATTAACATCTGGTTTCGCTCGCAACTGACCAGCGCACAATATGTCGTGTATCGGGCTGGCCGTCTTCCTCTTCCCTTCCCCGTTCTGTGCAGCTGGGCGCAGGATTACCGAAATATCTACTAACTCCAGAGGTAGCCGTATTGCTGAGCTACTTTGACGATCTAACTCGGCGCATGTACTTTGATACTCTATGGAACACCGGCGCAAGATTGAATGCAGCACTTGCACTAAGACCAAGGGGTTTTGAGCTGGAGCCATCGCGAAAATACCCGCAGCCGGTTGTGGCTATTAGGACACTGAAACAGCATCACATCGAAGCCAGTCGTAAATCCGGACGGACATCAACATTAACGCAGCTTATGCACCACTTGATTAGCGCTACCGCGCCAGATCAGCGCCGGGTCTTTTAAATCCTGCACAAACTTGCCGTCTATCAACACGTTAATCCGATCGACGATCTGCATCTGCTCGCTATTCAGTTCATCCAGCTTATAGCCTGTCCACAGCCAGATATCTTTGCCGGGGCATTCGGCGTGTACTCGCTTGACCAACTGCAATACGGCGGCGACGTTGGCCGGGTGCAGCGGATCGCCACCGGACAGCGACAACCCTTGGCGTGGAATACGCGTGTCGTTGAGATCGGAAATGATTTGGTCTTCCATCTGCTGGGTAAACGGCAGGCCGGAGTTCAACCGCCAGGTGCTTTTGTTATAACAACCGGGGCATTGGTGCACGCAGCCTGCGACAAACAGCGTGCAGCGGGTGCCGGGGCCGTTGACCACGTCGATAGGATAATACTGGTGAAAATTCATAGTATTGCGTTCTTTTATATTGCCCCTCACCCCAACCCTCTCCCACGGGGAGAGGGCGCTGGCCCGGTATTCTGCTCAGGTGCAGAAGTTACTCTGCAACATTGTTACCAAGGGCGAGTGCAGTAATTAAGTTGTGGCACATTCAGTCCCCTCTCCCTGTGGGAGAAGGAGCAGGTACGGTGCGGCAGTCAGGTATGGAAGTCACCTGTGACGTATTTGGCCCCATCCTCTCACTTGTTACCAATGGCGAGTGCAGTAATCAAGTTGTGGCACATTCGGTCCCCTCTCCCTGTGGGAGAGGGTTAGGGTGAGGGGTCATTCGCTATAGTTAGCCGATCTGCCCATTGCCCAGGTGTTTCACCCGGCGTTTCACCTCTTCCTGCTTACCGGCGTTGAATGGCCGGGCATCCGGGCTGCCCAGATAACCACACACGCGGCGGGTCACCGACACTTTTGCCGAATCATGGTTGCCACATTTCGGGCAGGTGAAGCCCTTGCTGGTGCAGGAGAACTCACCGGTGTAGCCACACTCGTAGCATTCATCGATCGGCGTGTTGGTGCCGTAATAAGGCACGCGGGTGTAGCTGTAATCCCACACGTCTTCCAGCGCCTTCAGGTTGTGCTGCAGGTTTGGGTATTCGCCGTAACAGATGAAACCGCCGTTGGCCAAAGGTGGATACGGTGCCTCGAAGTCCAGCTTGTCGTACGGGTTAACCTTTTTCTCCACGTCGAGGTGGAAACTGTTGGTGTAATAACCCTTGTCTGTCACCCCAGCGACGACGCCAAACTCGCTGGTATCCAGGCGGCAGAAGCGATCGCACAGGTTCTCACTTGGTGTGCTGTATAGGCTGAAGCCGTAGCCGGTTTCTTCTTTCCAGCTTTCGGTGGCGTTTTTCAGGCGCTCAACGATGGCGATAGCTTTGGCGCGCAGTTTCTCGTCGTCGTACACGTGTTTTTCTGCGCCAAACAGTGCGTTGATGGTTTCATGCACGCCGATGTAGCCCAGCGAAATCGAGGCGCGGCCGTTCTTGAAGATCTCCGCGATATTGTCGTCGGCCTTCAACCTTACGCCGCAGGCTCCTTCCATATACAGGATCGGTGCCACGCGGGCCTTGATGCCTTCCAGGCGGGCAATGCGGGTCATCAGGGCTTTCTTGGCCAGCAGTAGACGCTCATCCAGCAACTGCCAGAAGCGCTCTTCGTTACCCTGAGCTTCCAGAGCAATACGCGGCAGGTTCAGGCTGATCACGCCGATATTGTTGCGGCCATCGTGGATCTGCTCGCCGTTCTCTTCATAGGTGCCAAGGAAGCTGCGGCAACCCATCGGCGTTTTAAACGAACCGGTGACCTTGACCACCTGATCGTAATTGAGAATGTCCGGATACATGCGTTTGCTGGCACATTCCAACGCCAGCTGTTTGATGTCGTAGTTGGCGTCACCAAATTTGTGATTCAGGCCGTCGCGGATAGCGAAGACCAGTTTCGGGAACACGGCGGTTTTACGGTTTTTACCCAGCCCGGCGATACGATTTTTCAGGATCGACTGCTGGATCATGCGCGATTCCCAACTGGTGCCCAGGCCGAAACCGAAGGTGACAAACGGCGTCTGGCCGTTGGCGGTGTGCAGGGTATTGACTTCGTATTCCAGAGACTGGAAGGCGTCGTAGCACTCTTTCTCGGTGCGGGTCATCGCATAGCCAGCCACGTCCGGGATCTGCCACTGCTGCGCTACCTGCTGATGCTTGCGGAAGCTCTCGGTAACGAAGGGGGCCAGGATCTCATCGATGCGGTTGATGGTGGTGCCGCCATAAATATGGCTGGCGACCTGGGCGATGATCTGCGCGGTCACGGCGGTGGCGGTGGAAATTGACTTCGGCGGCTCGATCTCGGCGTTACCCATCTTGAAGCCGTTGGTCAGCATGCCTTTCAGATCGATCAGCATACAGTTGAACATCGGGAAGAACGGTGAGTAGTCGAGATCGTGATAGTGGATTTCGCCGCGCTCATGCGCCAACACCACGTCGCGCGGCAGGATATGCTGTTTGGCGTAGTGCTTGGCAACGATACCGGCCAGCAGATCGCGCTGGGTAGGGATCACCTTGCTGTCTTTATTGGCGTTCTCATTGAGCAGCGCGACGTTGCTTTGTTCCACCAGACCACGAATTTCCTGATTCAACCGCCCGCGCAGCTCACGCGAGACGTCACGATCGTGGCGATATTCGATGTAGGTACGTGCCAGTTGCTTATACGGGCCAGACATCAGCTGGTTTTCTACCGCCTGCTGGATTTCGTGGATGTCGACACGCGGTCGGTTTTCCATCTGTTGAGCGACCACGCGGGCGACGGTAGCACAGTAGTCGGCATCGACAACTTCAGCGGCCAAAGCGGCCCGCTCGATGGCCTGCTTGATCAGCATCTCGTCAAAAGATACCTGGCAACCGTCCCGTTTAATCACTACTGGTTTCACGTTGTAACTCCTGTCCCCATGGGGGAGCGTCGGCTTATCCACAGGGCAAAACCGCAGGGCGCAAGGGCTGCGGAGGGTGTGGATGATATTGTGGATAACTACTACATATAGGTGATTGAATCTCTATGGGCACTATATATGGGTGTGGTGCCGATTTTTTTGACGTGGGTCAAAGAATGGGGGGAGCAGTTTGAACCCTGTACAGTTACCCGTTACAGGAATATTTGTAACCCTTGCTATCAGCGGCTTGAATGGAAAATGCCGATTATCCGAAAGATTGTTAAAGCGTGATTGCGATCGCATCAAGCAGAAGGGCGACGAAAATGCGCCAGTAAAAAATCGACCCAGACGCGCACCCGTGGCGGCAGATCTGCCGAGGCATAGTAGAGCCAGATTTGCGTGGGTTTTGGCCAGTGATCTTGCAGCACTGGTAGCAAGGTTCCCTGGGCAAAATGCGGTTCCACATACCAGCGCGACAGGCAAACTATGCCCAGCCCGGCCAGCGCGGAATCTAGCAACATCTCCGGGCTGTTGGCAGTCAGGCGGCCATGCAGATCCAGTGTTTTGTGTGCCAGTGGCCATTTTACATTAC
The DNA here is from genome assembly GCF_001692375.1 of Serratia sp. 14-2641. Taxonomy (NCBI): domain Bacteria; kingdom Pseudomonadati; phylum Pseudomonadota; class Gammaproteobacteria; order Enterobacterales; family Yersiniaceae; genus Serratia; species Serratia sp. 14-2641. The sequence continues at coordinate 33,111 of NZ_LXKR01000022.1, forward strand.
GCCCGGTGGCCGGATTGCGGTGCAGCAGGCAGCTATGTTGCAGCAGATCTTCCGGCACCTGCGGTGTGCCATGTTGGGCAAGGTAACCGGGGGCGGCAACCAATAGCATCTGCATCGGGTAGAGCGGGCGTGCCACCAGCCGGCTATCGGGATCGACCTGGCTGCCGATGCCCACATCAAAGCCTTCACCGACCAGGTTCACCACCCGGGCATCCAGCGACAGATCCAGATCGATCATCGGGTAGCGTTGTAAAAACTCAGGGATCAGCGGCATCAGTACCTGGCGGCCAAAGCCAGGGATCATGCTGACGCGTACGCTACCGGCAGGAGGGAGTTGTGCGCCCCCGGCCAGCTCCAGCGTGGTGATCAGCGCTTGCCATAGCGGTGCCACCTGTTCCAGCAGGGCTTTGCCTTCGTCAGTCAGCACCACGCTGTGGGTGTTGCGTTGGAACAGCCGCAGCGCCAGCTTCTCTTCCAGCACGCGGATATTCTTGCTGATCGCTGCCGGGGTCACGCCCAGCTGGCGTGCAGCAGCGGAGAAGTTTTGTGTCTGAGCGGCGCTGAGAAACGCCGGTAACAGGCGGTGCACGTCAATCGGCAGCGACATAGTGGTTGATACTTTAGGTTGAAGTTAATGTGACTGTTTACAGACTACACCGGAAACGGAGTAAATGAAAAAATGGCTTACTTTCGATAAACAAGGATTTCCCCATGTCGCGTATTTTAGTGTTGGCCGCTCACCGTTTCCCTGACGACTCCCGTATCAATAAAGCGCTGATCGAGGCGCTGCGTCCTTTACCTAACGTCACCGTGCATGAACTGATGCGCGTTTACCCTGACTACCAGATTGATGTGGCCCGCGAGCAGGAACTGTTGCAGGCGCACGATGTGGTGGTGATGCTGTTTCCGTTCTATTGGTACAGCTCACCGGCGATCCTCAGCGAATGGCAGGATGCGGTATTAACCCACGGTTTCGCCTATGGCAGCGAAGGTACCCAACTGCAGGGTAAGCCTTTGCAACTGGTGGTCAGCACCGGGGGCAACGCGCAGGCCTATTCACCGGCAGGGTATAACCGCTATCCGGTGGCTGACCTGCTGCGGCCGTTTAACGCCGTCGCTAACCTGACTGGCATGGATTACCTGCCGCCACACCTGGTGCAGGGCGTATTTGATATGAGCGATGAAGTGTTGGCTCAGGAAGTGACGAAGGTAGTGAAACTGGTACAGAGTTTTTAAGTTCGGGGACATCGTGAACACTTAACACCGAAGTTTGCTGCTCGGTGGTAAGTGTGGCCCCCGCTTGATGACTAGCTCGGGCTACTCCCTCTCCCTTTGGGAGAGGGTTGAGGGTGAGGGGCCGTATTACAGAATACCCGCGCCGATTGGGAACAGCGGATCGACAGAATCGTGCGGCACGTCCTCTTTCTGGTCCAGTACCGCCTGCCAGCTGGATGGCAGCTCAAACGGTAATTTACCCTGTGCCTTGCTCTTGCCGGTGATCACATCCAGCACCGCCTCATCGGATGCGCCGAAGTTGGCCAGCAATACGTCGGTTTTATCCACGATGTTGGTCAGGATCGCCGGGCGATCGAGGTAAACGGAAATCACCGTTGGAATGTTGAGCGCCTTCACCTGTTTGATCAACTGATAGTCTTCACTGCCGCTGTAAGTGCCAGCTTTCTGATCCAGCACCACGGTATCGGCATCGTCAAAGCCCAGTTGGCCGAAGTTGACCGAAACGCCAAACGGGTAGTGCGGATCGTTCTGATGCGGTGTATCTACTCGCAGGATGGCGATGTCTGCCTCCTCCGGCGTAGCGACGACTTCCAACCCATAGCGTGCCGCCACGGTAGCGTTGACGTTATGCAGGAACACCTTCTTGCCGCTCAGCGCCAATGGCAACAGGGAGTTATTATTCTGCAACAGGATCTGCGCACGGCGCTGTGCATCATCCCCTTTCTGCTGGAACTCCGCGTTGCCGACAATGTTCACCGCTTTGGCTTCGTCCACGTAAGGTTTCTCAAACAGCCCCAGCTCAAACTTCTGCTGCAAAATACGTGTGACGGAAGCGTCGATGGTGGCGATCGGCAGCTGTTGTTGGTTGATGGCTTCTATCAGATCGCTGGGATCGCTGGTACCACCGAACTGATCGATCCCGGCTTCCACCGCTTTCACTACACGTTCCTGGCGGGTGAGGTTCTCAACGCCCCACGACATGCCGATCCCGGCAGCCCAAGGCGAGACTCCGGCGGCGATGTCGGCATCGCTGATACCGGTGGCGCATTTACCTTCGCAGCTTTCCAGGATGCCCCAGTCACTCAGCACTACGCCGGTGAAGCCAAAGCGGCCACGCAGCATCTCGGTCAACACCTGCTTATTAAAGCCAAAACCCACTTCTTCAATCAGCTGATCCTTGTACCACAGGTTGATCGGTTGGCCGTAATAGGGCATCACCGAGGCCACATTGGCGGCAAATGCCCCTTCGAACGGTACCAGGTGGTATTCCAGATTCTCACCTGGGTAAACCTGCTCTTTGCCAAAGATGTTGTGTGGATCCAACCCGCCAAGCTGTGGACCGCCACCGGCAAAGTGTTTTACCACGGTGATGACGCTGTCTTGGGTCAAGCCTTTATCACCATGCTGGAAGCCTTCGATATAAGCTTGCACCTGGCGTTTGGCGAGCTGGTTATCCTCACCAAAGGTACCGTTGATACGGCCCCAGCGCGGTTCGGTGGCAAGGTCGGCCTGCGGTGATAACGCCATATGGATGCCAACGGCCCGGTACTCCTGACGGGCAATATCACCAAAGGTTTTGGACAGTGCCGTATCATCGATTGCTGCCAGGCCGAGCGGTTCCGGCCATTGTGAGAAACTGCCTGCCGCGACGCTGGTGGCATTAGGATCGTTAACGAAGTGGTTGCGCGGGTCGGTACTGATGGTCACCGGAATACCGAGGCGAGACTTCTCGGCCATTTCCTGCAGCGCATTGTTATCGGCGGAAATATGCTGTGGATCGCCTGCCATACGGGTAATGAAGGTGTTGACGAAGCGTTGGTTAACATCTTCTTCGGCGGCGCTGATATCGACGCGGCCAGCACCATCGAGGCCAATGGTACCATGCATCATGGCACCGGCTTTTTCTTCCACGTTCATGCGGGCGGTCAGGTCGCGGGCGCGGGTGGTGCTATCAAGACGCCAGTCTTCATAAGGGTCTAGCTGGCCGTTTTTATTCAGATCTTTAAATTTCAGCCCGTCGACGGTAAGCGTGGGAATATTTCTGCTCTCCAGCTCCGCCTGATTGCTCGGAGTAATCTTGGTGTCATTATTGTCACAGCCGGTCAATCCGGCGGCGAATAAACCACTGACTATAAATATCGACTTCCTTTTGATGGTCATAAAAATGCTCCATTTCACGAGAGGTAAAAAGGCCGATGGAAAAAATCAGTCTGGTGGTTTATTTGAAAATAGTTATATTTATTATGTGTTTATTATTTTAAGCTAATTTTTTCCTATTATTACATGTTTTTTTTACAGCGTGAAATAAATCTATTTACGATTTGGGATATCCTTCACATTTTGATTTGGATGCAGATCTTTTTACGCCTGAAATAGCGTAATGATGATTTAGGAAGAAATTTAGGGAAGTTAAGTGAAAGCAAGAATAATTGTACAGGTGACTTATTTATTCGGGGAATAATAAAGGTCAGTTACTTGGTGTTAAATATATGATTCAACAGCAGGGCGTCGCGGTGTGATCCGCTGCTTGTTGGCCCCTGCCTGGCGCTGAGTAACAGAGAAAGTGTTCCCAGCGCCAATTTCATTGTTCGATACATGCAAAATCATTGTTTTTAAAACAATTATGCATGGATTTTAGCAAACAACTCCCGGTGACCAATCAGGACTCCAGCAGCCACCAACTCGCTTCGAAAGGCCGCAAAACTCCGGCCCGTGGCTGCTCTACAGCATCCATATAGTTGCTGATCAGTGGGCGCCACAGTTCAGAAAATTCAACGCCTGCGGCATCCCATGCCAACGGTTCGCGGCTCAGGTTCGCAACGACCAGCAACCGTTGCCCATTCCAGCTACGTTGATAACACCACAATGCCGGGTGAGCCGGGGCCAGATCCTGATAGTCACCGTGAGTCAGCAGCGGATACTGCTTGCGCAGGGCGATCAGATGGCGATAAGCGTAAAACACCGAATCCCGATCGGCCAATGCCGCCGTGGCATTAATCTGCGGGTAGTTCTCTGCACAGGCGATCCACGGCGTACCGGTGGTGAAGCCAGCGTGGGTTGTTGCGTCCCACTGCATCGGCGTACGACCATTGTCCCGTGATTTGTTGGCAAGAATAGCCAACAGTTCGTCTTCGTTTCTTCCCTGAGCCTGCAGTTCGGCGTACATATTCAGGCTTTCCACATCGCGATAGCTTTCGATCTGCTGGAAGCCCGGATTGGTCATGCCGATCTCTTCACCCTGATAGATATACGGCGTGCCCTGCATACCGTGTAGCACCATCGCCAGCATCTTGGCAGCGGTGACTCGCAGCTCGCCCTCGTCGCCAAAGCGCGAAACGATGCGCGGCTGGTCGTGATTACACCAGAACAGGGCGTTCCAGGCGCGGTTATGCATGCCTTGCTGCCAGTGGTGGAAAATCTGCTTCAGTTCGACGTAATCCGGCGCGGCCAACGTCCATTTCTGCCCGTTGGCATAGTCCACTTTCAGGTGGTGGAAGTTGAAGGTCATCGACAGCTCGGCACCGCTTTGCGCCGCATACTGCTGGCAATGCTCCAGCGAGGTTGAAGACATCTCGCCCACGGTCATCAGGCCGCGTGGCTGGAACACGTCGCGGCTCATCTCCTGCAAAAACTCATGAATGCGCGGGCCGTCGGTGTAGAAACGGCGGCCATCGCCCTGGCTATCGCTTGGGAAGTCCTGCTGCTTGGACACCAGGTTGATTACGTCAAGGCGCAGCCCATCCACGCCTTTGTCTGCCCAGAACTGGCACACTTTTTTTAGCTCTTCGCGCACCGGTGGGTGTTCCCAGTTCAGGTCGGCCTGCTCGGTAGCAAACAGGTGCAGGTAGTATTGGCCGCTGTCGGCGTGCCATTGCCAGGCGTTGCCGCCAAACTTGGAACGCCAGTTGTTGGGCAGGGCATCACCTTCGCCATCGCGCCAGATGTAGAACTGGCGTAGCGGGCTGGCAGGATCCTGCGCAGCCTTAAACCACGGATGCTCGGTGGAGGTGTGGTTAAACACCATATCCATCACGATACGGATACTGCGCTGGTGGGCCTGCGCCACCAGGTGTTCGAAGTCGGCCATGGTGCCGTAAGCCGGATCGATGGCGCAGTAATCGGCGACGTCGTAGCCATTATCGACCTGAGGCGAGACATAGACCGGCGTTAGCCAGATGGCATCGACGCCCAGCTCTTGCAAATAGTCCAGCCGTTGGGCCACCCCGGCCAGATCGCCATAGCCGTTACCGGTGCTGTCCTGGAAGCTCTTCGGATAGATTTGATAAATAACGCCGTTCTGCCACCAGGGAATTACATTGCTCATAAAAAAATACCTTTCAGTTTAAACCGGTAACTCGCCGCGGCTGGCTTTGCGTTTGTAAACCATCATGGTCAGCAGCAGCGGGATCACTACGGCCACCAGGATAGCTACGGAGTAGATCAGCCAGAACTGCGGTTGGATAGACAGGATGCCCGGCAGGCCGCCCACGCCGATGCCGTTAGCCATCACGCCGGTCAGGCCACAAATCAAGCCTGCGAAGGCGGAGCCGATCATCGCACACAGCATAGGGAAGCGATATTTCAGGTTGATACCGTACATGGCTGGTTCGGTCACGCCGAGATAGGCGGAGATAGCGGCCGGTACGGAAATCTCACGTTCGTTGGCCTTGCGGCTGACGATGATGATGCCCAGCACCGCCGAGGCCTGCGCGATATTGGACAGGGCAATCAGTGGCCAGACTGGGGTGCCGCCCATGCTTTGGATCATCTGCATATCGATCGCCAGCGTGGTCTGATGCACCCCGGTGATCACCAACGGTGCATACAGGAAGCCAAACAGTGCCGCGCCGATCGGGGCGAAACTGCCGGTCATCACCCACTTCACCGCCCAGGCTACGCCATCACCAATCATGCGGCCAAACGGACCGATCAGCGTGTGTGCCAAGAACACGGCCAGCAGCAGAGAAACCACCGGCACCACCACCAGATACAGATAGTCCGGCACGATCTTTTTCAGACGGGTTTCGATCCAGCCCAGCGCCATACCGGCGAGGATCGACGGGATCACCTGTGCCTGATAGCCCACTTTCTCAATGGTGAACCAGCCAAAGTTCCATACTTCCGGCACTTGCTGGCCGAGCAGGTAGGAGTTCATCAACTGCGGGGAGACCAGGGTGATCCCCATCACGATGCCGAGCACCGGGGTACCGCCCATCTTCTTCACCGTTGACCAACAGATGGCCACCGGCAGGAACATAAAGATGGCTTCGCCCAATAGCCACAGGAAGTCGTAAATGGTTTTCCAGGCTGGGTGCATCTGGGCCAGCGTTTGGCCGCCGGACATCGGGATATCGCCGATCACGTTGCGGAAACCCAGGATCAAACCGCCGCTGATCAGTGCTGGCAGCAGTGGGAAGAAGATCTCGGCGAAGTGGGAGATGCCGCGTTCGAACCAGGTCATGTTTTGGCGAGCGGCCAGCTTGGCCTGCTCCTTATCAGCTTCGTTGATGCCGGTGGTGGCAATTAACGCCTGATAGTAATCACCAACTTCGGGGCCAATCACCACCTGGAACTGCCCGGCGTTGGTGAAGCAGCCTTTGACCATGCGCAACTGCTCAATCTCTTTCGGCTTGGCCTTGGCGGGATCGTTAAGAACGAAACGCAGGCGGGTAATGCAGTGGCTGACGGTGGCGATATTCTCGCGGCCACCCACCAGCACGATCAGGCGATCGATGTCCTGCTGCTGAACTTTGCTCATTATGGCACCTTTGTTATCAGTGAGGCTCAGAGGTATTGATGTTTTTAAGCTTAGTCACTTGGCCGTGGTTATTAAATGGGAACGTTCCCAACTTGCGGTAAGGATCACAAAACGAACAACAAAGCTTCAGGTAGCGTCACAACGAATTCTGGTTACGTTACGAAGGGGGCACCGCATGGTGCGCCCGTCGTCAGGCAAGTTTGCAGGGGATAATGATTTGGCGGATGCTCAGTTCACCACTCAACTGGCCCAGCAGTTGAAGGGCCGCTTGCTGCCCAGCAGTGCCATAACCCAATTCAACGGAAAACGTCTCTGGGAACAAAAAGTTGAGCATCGGAGTGTTACCGATGGCGCACACCTGGATTGGCGTAATCTGTTGCTGTTGCAGGTACTTCATCGCACCTAGCGCGATGGTATCAGAGGCACATACCAGCGCGGTGGTTTGTGGTTCAATCACGTTGGCGGCCTGTTGGAAACCGCTCTGATAGCTCAGTTCTCCCAGTGCCACGACCGGCGAGATCTTCTGTTCGCGACAGGTATCCAGATAGGCCTGATGGCGACGCATCCCGGTAGTGGCATCGGACTCTTGTACGCCAAGGTAGCTGATATGGCTATGACCCTGCTTGCGTAAGCGCTGCATCAGCAGTTTCACGGCACCTTCATCGTCATAACAAACCGAGGAGATCCCCGGATATTCGCGGGCGACCACCACCATCTTTTCCTGCCACGGTTTGAGCATGGCACCAGTCAGGCCGGTAAAACCGAACAGGATCACGCCGTCAACGTTACGCTGGCGCAGTACGTTGAGGTGCTCCTCTACCAGCCGGGTCTCAAACTGGCTTTCCATCACGATCGGATCGAAGCCCTGCTGATACAGCAGCGGCAGCATGGTGCGCACGGCCTGATTTTCCGAAGGGGAATCCAGACGGGAAACGATAATGGCGACCACTTTGTCGCTCTGGCCGCGCATGGCACGCGCCGATTTTGATGGGGTAAACCCCTGGCTGCGGATCACCGCCTCCACCCGTTCACGGGTTTGCGGGCTTACGCTGCCTTCGTTATTCATCACGCGTGAGACGGTAGACTTGCCTACCCCGCTCAGGCGGGCGATATCCTTGATTGTCAGCCGGTTTTGCATGGTTTACTTATCGTTTAGGTTATGAGGCTTAAACTTACAACATCCCACTTATGCTCGCTACCATAGCGCATTTTAACGCGCGGATCTTGGTGCGCAGCCCATAGTGTTGCAAAACGGAATGGCCGCCTTTGCCGTTCCCACTTTTTCTTTACCGGAGGTAAATCCCTGAATGGATCCTGATCCGAGCCCCGACACTACTCATTCGGTTCCCCGGTAAAACCTCTCCGCTCTGCGTTGCTGTTTTACCGGTTTAGGTAAGCAGCGGCACTTGTTCGATAGTTCGCCTCTGTTGTGATTGAAAATCAGTGATCTGCTCCGGCGGAGGATTTTTGGCGCGTCCGAAAATCGTGCCAGCGGGCCGATCCGCCGTTCACCCACTGCCGTGAGGCGCTGGGCAATGAGGTGCGAACGATGAAATTTAAACAAATCCCCCGTCGGCTGCTGGGTCTGCTCAGCCGTAATTTGCCACGCCGCCTGGTACGGCGTGATGCGCTGTTGGAAAGCGTCAGTGGATCGGCGCAAGAGCTGCCTGCCGGTTTGGCGCAACAACGTCTGGAATGTGCCGCCGCCAGCGCGATGCAGCTGTATGAGCGTTTCAACAGCCACCCGGAAGGCATCACCGAGCAGGAAGCAGAAACCGCACGCGGCCAGTTTGGCAGCAACACCATCGAAAACCAGCTGGCCGAAAGTTGGTGGAAGCATTTGTGGCACTGCTACAGCAACCCCTTCAACCTCCTGTTGACCGTACTGGGGTTGATTTCCTATGCCACCGAAGATCTGATTGCTGCGCTGGTAATTGGCCTGATGGTGCTGATCTCCACGCTGCTGCACTTTATTCAGGAAGCCCGCTCCAACAAGGCGGCGGATGCGCTGAAGGCGATGGTCAGCAACACCGCAACGGTGTACCGCAGTGACGCGCATACCGGTAAAAGCGAGCATAGCGAGCTGCCGATCTCACAGCTGGTGCCTGGCGATATCATCAAGCTATCGGCTGGGGATATGATCCCGGCGGATCTGCGGTTGCTCTCTGCCAAAGATCTGTTTATCAGCCAGGCAGCGCTGACCGGTGAATCGCTGCCGGTAGAAAAAGTGGCGGATCCCCGTGGCCAGGTGAGCGATCCGTTGGAGTGCCAAAACCTGTGTTTCATGGGCACCAACGTCGTCAGCGGTACCGCGCTGGCCATGGTGATCGGCACTGGCAGCGAAACCTACTTCGGCCAGTTGGCGCAGCGGGTGACCAGCCAGGATGAGCAACCCAACGCCTTCCAGGCAGGGATCAGCAAAGTGAGCTGGTTGTTGATCCGCTTCATGTTGGTGATGACGCCGATCGTGCTGCTGATTAACGGCTTCACCAAAGGCGACTGGTGGGAGGCGGCGCTGTTTGCGCTCTCGGTGGCCGTGGGGCTGACGCCGGAAATGTTGCCGATGATCGTCACCTCTACCTTGGCGAAAGGGGCGGTCAAACTGTCGCGCCAGAAGGTGATCGTCAAACGTCTGGACGCGATCCAGAACTTTGGCGCGATGGATATTCTGTGCACTGATAAAACCGGCACGCTGACCCAGGATAAAATTGTGCTGGAGCGCCATACCGACGTGTTTGGTGCCAACAGCGAGCGGGTGCTGCGCTATGCCTGGCTGAACAGCTTCTACCAGACCGGGCTGAAAAATCTGCTGGATGTGGCAGTGCTGACCTGTGCCGACGAAAGCCAACAGCCGGACGCGTTGCAGCATTACCGCAAAGTGGACGAGATCCCGTTCGATTTCGAACGCCGCCGCATGTCAGTGGTGGTAGCGAAAGAGGCGCAGTACCACGAACTGATCTGCAAGGGCGCACTGGAAGAAATGCTGTCGATCTGTAGCCACGTGCGGCAGGAAGATGAGGTGATCCCGCTCAGCGAAGCGCTGCTGGCGCGCATCCGTCGTGTTACCGACGAGCTTAACCAGCAAGGGCTGCGCGTGGTGGCGGTGGCCAACAAGATCCTGCCAGCGACGGATCATGAGTATGGCGTGGCGGATGAGTCGGATCTGATCCTCGAAGGTTATATCGCCTTCCTCGATCCGCCGAAGGAGAGCACCGCACCGGCATTGGCTGCGCTGAAAAAGAATGGCGTGACCGTCAAAATCCTCACCGGTGACAACGAACTGGTCGCCGCCAAGGTGTGTAAGGACGTGGGGCTGGATGCGGAGCATATCCTGCGTGGCAGCGAGATCGAATTGATGGACGACGCCACGCTGGTAGCAGCGGCTGCGCGTACCACGGTGTTTGCCAAGCTGACGCCGCTGCACAAAGAACGCATCGTCCAACTGCTGCGTAAGCAGGGTCACGTGGTGGGCTTTATGGGCGACGGTATCAACGATGCCCCGGCGCTGCGCGCGGCGGATATCGGCATATCGGTGGACTCGGCGGTGGATATCGCCAAGGAAGCGGCGGATATTATCCTGTTGGAAAAAAGCCTGATGGTGCTGGAGCAGGGGGTGATCGAAGGCCGCCGTACTTTTGCCAACATGCTGAAATACATCAAGATGACCGCCAGCTCCAACTTCGGTAACGTCTTCAGCGTGCTGATCGCCAGCGCCTTTTTACCTTTCCTACCGATGTTACCGCTGCATCTGTTGATCCAGAACCTGCTGTACGATATTTCACAGATTGCCATTCCGTTCGACAACGTTGATGACGATCAGATCACCAAGCCACAGCGTTGGAACTCCGGCGATCTGGGGCGCTTTATGGTGTTCTTCGGGCCGATCAGCTCGATCTTCGACGTGCTGACCTTTGCCCTGATGTGGTACGTGTTCCAGGCTAATACGCCGGAAATGCAGACGCTGTTCCAGTCTGGCTGGTTTGTGGAAGGGCTGCTGTCGCAGACGCTGATCGTCCATATGATCCGTACGCGTAAAATTCCGTTTATTCAGAGTCGCCCATCTTGGCCGCTGTGTGTGATGACGTTGGCGGTGATCGCCGTCGGTATCGGCCTGACCTTCTCGCCGCTGGCTGGCTTCCTGCAGTTGCAGGCGTTGCCGCTGAGCTACTTCCCTTGGCTGGTGCTGATCCTGGCGGGCTACATGGTACTGACCCAGTGTGTGAAAGGCTGGTTTGTCCGCCGGTATGGCTGGCAGTAAATTTGCTGATGGTGAGGTGAGGAGGGAAATCTCCTCACCGCCAAATCAATCTGTGATCCATCGCACCGTTTTGCCCCTGCGGTTGGACATCTCTCCCCAGCTCAGTCTTTATCTACTTCCTTGGCTAGATTGATTTTTTCCTCTGAGGAATTTCCGATGCATAAACCCTTCAGTTATACGCTACTGGCTTCTTCGCTGTTATTTTCCCTGAATGCGCTGGCTCAACCGGCTGGCGGTCTGCCGCTGATGCCCTGGCCGCAGCAGGTTGAGTTAGCTCAGCCGCAAGGCAAGCTGGTGCTGGATTACCGCTTATCGTTCAACGTTCAGGGGGAAGACTTGAGCGAAGCGCAGGCTCGCTGGCGCGATCGCCTGGAACGCCAAACCGGTTGGACGTTGGCCCCACAGGACGAGAAAAACCAAGCGGCAACGATCAACATCATCATCAAACATCAGGTTGCAGCCCAGCCGCTACCGGACAGCGATGAAAGCTACCAGCTCAAGGTCACGCCGCAGGGTGCCACGCTGACGGCCAACACACGCTTCGGTGCATTACGCGGTATGGAAACACTGCTGCAACTGGTGCAGACCGATGGCGAAAACACCTTTATGCCGTTGGTGAATATTACCGACGTTCCGCGTTTTCCTTGGCGAGGCGTGCTGCTGGATTCGGCGCGCCATTTCCTGCCGGTGGAGGATATTCTGCGGCAGCTTGATGGGATGGCGGCGGCCAAACTCAACGTATTCCACTGGCATCTGACCGACGATCAGGGCTGGCGATTTGCTTCCGAGCACTATCCAAAGCTACAGCAACTGGCCAGTGACGGTCATTTCTACACCCGTGAACAGATGAAGCAGGTCGTTGCCTACGCCGCGGCGCGGGGCATCCGCGTGGTGCCAGAAATCGATCTGCCGGGTCATGCTTCTACCATTGCCGTGGCGTATCCAGAACTGCTTAGTGCGCCGGGGCCGTATCAAATGGAACGCCATTGGGGGGTCCACAAGCCGACGCTCGATCCTTCGAACGACAAGGTTTATCAGTTTGTCGACGGCATCATTGGCGAACTGGTGGCGATCTTCCCCGATCCTTATCTGCATATCGGTGGCGATGAGGTGGATGCCACCCAGTGGAAAGCGTCAAAAACTATCCAGGCGTTTATGCAGCAGAACCAGCTAGCGGATGCCCATGCGCTGCAGGCCTTCTTCAACCAGAAGCTGGAAAAAATCCTTGAACAACATCAGCGCCGTATGGTGGGTTGGGATGAGATTTACCATCCTACCTTGCCGCGTACCATCGTGATCCAATCCTGGCGTGGGCCAGATTCTTTGGGGGCCAGTGCACAGGACGGCTACCAAGGCATTCTTTCCACCGGTTTCTATCTCGATCAGCCGCACAGCACCGCCTATCACTATCGCAATGAAATTTTGCCGCAACCACTGGGGGTAGATACCAACGTGCAGGCGGGGGATCAGGCGCAGAGCTGGCAATTCAGCATGCCGCGTTTCAAGGGGAGCCCGGTAGAAGGCACCTTCACGCTGATCGAAGGCAAGCAGGGATGGCGTGGTTTTATCGATTTCAAAGACAAATCGCGGCGTGCAGTGCGGGACATCGAATGGCGCACTCCAGAACAGGTAACCTTCCGCATTGATACCTGGATGGGCGACACGCGCCCGGTGTTCACCTTGCAACAGGATCAACTGAGCGGTTACACGTTGGTGGGCAACGTGCGCTATCCAACCAGCGGCAGTAAATTGGCTGCGATCCCGCCGGGTGTGATGCCAGTGGTACCGGATGAACAGCATCAGGCCAATATTCTGGGGGGCGAAGCCGCCTTCTGGGCGGAAAACATTCGCGCACCGGTGCTCGATCTCAAGCTGTGGCCAAGAACCTTTGCCGTGGCGGAGCGTATGTGGTCGGCCAAGGATGTGACCAACGAGGACAATATGTACCAACGCCTGGCTGCGATAGATGCCTGGTCGGTGGTGTCTGTTGGCCTGCAACAGCACGCTGAAACGGCGCGTGAGTTTACCCGTTTGGCTAACAGCGTAGATATCACCCCATTGCAGATCTTGGCCGAAGCGGTGGAGCCGGGGCAGTATTACACCCGTCAGCACCTCAAGTTCAAGGCAGGTAATTACCATCAATTTGAGCCACTTAACCGCTTTGCTGATGCCATTCCCCCGGAAAGTGCGGCGGTACGCGATCTCGATCAGCAAGTGGCGTTGCTGCTCAAAGACAAGAACCATCGGGCGGCGGCGGAGGCGATCCGTGAACGGCTACAACGCTGGCAACGTAACGGTGCACCAGTGAAGCAGGTGATAGCCGGTAACGTGGTGATGAAGGATTTGGCTCCGGTGGCGCAGGATGTCAGCGCGTTGGCGGATTTGGGCTTGATGCTGCTGGAACGCTATCAGCAAGGGAAGCCCTTGAATAAAGCCGAGGCAGAACAGGCCCAGCAACAGCTGGACGCGGCAGCACAGATCCGGGATGAAGTCGTGATTGCGGCGGTGTACCCGCTGGAAATGCTGTTGCGCGCGGTGGCGGTGCGCTAACCGGGCAGGGATGGCGCGGTTAAGACTGCGCCAACCAACTATCCCAGATGGGCACCGGCTGTAGTTGCTCCAGCAGGAAATCGATAAATGCACGCACCTTGGGGTTGCTGTAGCGGCTGGGAAAATACAGGGCATACAGGCCGTGGGTCGGGTGAGTCAGTTTATCGTCCAGCGCCAGCGGAACCAGGGCACCTTGCTCAATCAAATCGCCCAACAGATAAGTGGGCAGATAGGCAATGCCTTGGTTTTCCAGCACCGATTTCAACAGTACCAGGCTGCTGTTGGCCTGGATCGGGGTACGTGTCTTCAAGTGGTGGGCGACGCCCTGTTCATCAAGGGTTTTCCATACCGGGGTCAAGCCAGGATAAATCAGGCACTGATGATGGGTTAAATCCTGAATGGAATGCGGCGTACCGTAATTCTCGAGATATTTCGGGCTGGCGCAATAGGCCCAATTAACCGTGGCTAATTTACGCATTGCATAATTAATAGGCGGCTCCGAAGAAATGCGCAATGCGATATCAAAGTTAGTTTCATTAAGGTTAACAAAGTTGTCGTTAAGGTTAATATATAAATCAACATCGGGGCAACGCTCACGAAAATGATTCGCCAACGTTGCCAAATGGGAATAACCAAAAGCCATAGAGCAGGTTATCCGTAATTCACCATTGGGGTGATTATAGTAACCGGCGGTGGTGTTGAGCGATTCATTAAAGTCCAGCAATAGTTGCGTTGCACGATTGTATAAGTATTGGCCAGGTTCGGTGAGCGTAAAGCTGCGCGTGGTTCTCTTGATTAAGGTGGTGCCCAACTGACCTTCTAGCTGTGACAAGCTCTTGCTGACCGCCGAGGGTGAGACGTTCAGGTGTGCGGCAGCCTCCGACAGCCCACCACATTCTACAATTTTGACCAGAACTTCCAGTTGCTTTAACGACGCTAGGCTGCTCATTTTTTCCTTTAATTCACGAGTGATTTCATTAAACGGTACGAATGCGCTATTACATCGCTGCGAACAAGATGCCATTATTAATAGCAGAATACGCGGTACCGTACCGGATCACAACTAAACACCAAGGGGTGACCTGTCTCACACAAGTCACATATTACTGTAGAGAAAAATTAAAAAGTGACTTAAGTCACATGAATAAAAATAAGGAATTGAATATGTGGAAACGTTTAGAACCCTACAAATCATCATTTATTCTGCTATTTGCCTTAACGCTCGGGGGGATAGTTGGTATTTACGCGCCCGATATTGCGTTGAAATTACAGGCAATCGGTAAGATATTCCTTAACCTGCTGTTTATGATTATCGTGCCGTTGGTCAGTGTCAGCGTCATGTCCTCGATCGCCAGCATGACCGACCTGAAAAAGCTCGGGCGCATCATGGGGGTGATTTTCGCCGTTTCCATTG
The DNA here is from genome assembly GCF_001692375.1 of Serratia sp. 14-2641. Lineage (NCBI taxonomy): Bacteria > Pseudomonadati > Pseudomonadota > Gammaproteobacteria > Enterobacterales > Yersiniaceae > Serratia > Serratia sp. 14-2641. Next base: position 48,327 of record NZ_LXKR01000022.1, read on the forward strand.
TGATGGCGTTGATACCTGCGGCCGGTATCGTCGGTTTGGCCACGCTGTTCAACCCCGCGCAGGGGGTCACCATCGAACTGGCGGAGAAGTTTAATGCCGGTGGTGGAGGTATGGACTTTGTCAGCATGGTGACCACCAACGACTTCGTCGGGCTACTGTCGAAATCCAACATCCTGGCGCTGATTATCATGTCCGTGATTGCCGGCATCGCTATCGGCCAGTCGGGTGAGCAGGGCAAGCGAGTGTCCAACTCGCTCAACGATCTCAACACCATCATCATGAAGATTGTGTCGATCATCATGAAGGGGGCACCCGTCGGGCTGGGCTGCTATTTTGCTTCCACCATGGCCAGCCAAGACTCACAGTTGCTGGTCACCTTTGCCAGAGCCATCGGTCTGTTCTTTGCTGCAACGCTTTTGTACTACGTTTTTGGCTCCATTTTTTACTCGTGGATTGGCGGCGGCATGCCTGCGATACGTGCCTTCTGGCGTAACGCCATCGAGCCTTCGGCCACCGCTCTGGGCACCTGTTCCTCTTTGGGCACCTTGCCAGCCAATATCCGCGCTGCCAAAGCGATGGGGATCAATCCGGAAATCGTGGACATCTCCCTGCCACTGCTGGTAAACCTGAATAAGGGCGGCGTGGCGATGATTGCGGCCCTGAAGATCGTGTTTATTTTCGCGGTGCTGGGGCTGGATTTCACGATAGAGACATTCTTCCTGACGATGCTGATTTCCGTGCTGTCGGCGATTATCGTGGGTGGCGTCCCCGGCGGGGCTTTCCTGGGTGAGATTTTCATTGTCACCACGCTGGGGCTGCCGTTAGAAACCATCCCGATGCTGGTGGTTCTGGGCACCATAACCGACGCCCCGGCCACGCTGATCAACGTCATACACGATCTCAATGCCGCACAAATTGTTGAGCGCTTTGCGGGCAAAAAGCCGCAGCCGGTCTCTGAAAACGCAGGTATTACGGATATAGCAGAAAAAATCGCGTAAGGGTTGCTGCATAGCCCTACGCACCTGATTAACGATAAAAGCAGGCAAATTGTTATGACATCTAAAAAAATAGAAACCGCCCTGGTCACCGCTGGCCGTAAGCCTCGATTCACCCAAGGATCGGTCAACCCGGTGATCCAACGCGCCTCTTCCTTAACCTTCGATACGGTGAAGGCCAAAAAGTTTGCTACCGCCAACCGTGCCAAAGGGGAGTTATTCTACGGGCGTCGCGGCACCCTGACGCATTTCTCATTCCAGGACGCGATGGCCGAGCTGGAAGGCGGGGTAGGCTGCTCGCTTTACCCTTGTGGGGCGGCAGCTGTCACCAATGCTATCCTGGCGTTTGTTGCCAGTGGCGACCATATCCTGATGACCGGAGCCGCCTATGAGCCGACGCAGGATTTCTGCAACAAGATCCTGAGCAAGCTGGGCGTGGCAACCACCTATTATGACCCGCTGATCGGTGCTGGGATCGCCGAGCTGATCCAGCCCAATACCAAAGTGCTGTTCCTTGAATCTCCAAGCTCTATCACCATGGAAGTCCAGGACGTACCGGCAATGGTGAAGGCGGCCCGGGCGGTGAACCCAGATATCGTCATCATGATTGATAACACCTGGGCGGCGGGCATTCTGTTCAAGGCGCTGGATTATGACGTGGATATCTCTATTCAGGCCGGAACCAAATATATCATCGGCCATTCAGACGCGATGCTGGGTACCGCCGTGTCGAACGCCCGTTGCTGGGACCAACTGCGAGAGAACTCCTACCTGATGGGGCAAATGGCCGACGCGGATACCGCCTATAACGGCAGCCGTGGCCTGAGAACGCTGGGTGTGCGCCTCAAGCAGCACGAGATCAGCAGCATCGCCATTGCCGAATGGCTGGCAGCACGGCCAGAGGTGGAGCGGGTCAACCACCCGGCACTGTCTTCTTGCAAAGGGCATGAGTTCTTTCAGAGAGATTTCAGCGGTAGCTGCGGGTTATTCTCTTTTGTGCTGAAAGCCCGGTTGACGAACGAGCAGGTTGCCCACTATCTGGACCATTTTGAACACTTCAGCATGGCCTATTCGTGGGGGGGATTTGAATCGCTGATCCTGGCCAACCAGCCGGAAGAACTGAACGAAATTCGTCCGGCAGCCAAGGTGGACTTTACCGGCACGTTAGTGCGCGTTCATATTGGTTTTGAGAATATTGACGACCTGATCGCCGATTTGGAAGCGGGATTTGCGCGTCTGAAGTGACCCCTCACCCTAACCCTCTCCCACAGGGAGAGGGGACCGACCGAGTGTTTTTGAAATTGTAGTGACTAACCTTGGCTCTGGGCGCTATAACCTCTTTACTTCCAAAAGAGCAGAGGCTATTAGCTCCCTCTACTTGGGGAAATGCAGAGGGGACTGTACATGCCACAGATTGACTATGATCGGTTTACATGTCACAGACTAACTCCCGCGCCTGATAATAGCACTGAACTGGCTCCCTCTCCTTGGGGAGAGGGTTGGGGTGAGGGGGCATACACCTTGACTAAACCAGAACATTTCAATCACCTTTCCCAATCCAATCCCAACAGTGATTAGCGGCATTTAAACCGGCCAGGAATTTCTATTGAGAGCGGAAAGTCCCAGGTGTAGGCTAGCGTCATTTATCATCAATATGGTTTCAATGACAAGGATCCGTCATGTTGCAGAAAATCGTGCTGCTGTGCCTCGGGTTAGCCGCCAGCGCACTGGCGCAGGCAGATTGCACCCCGCAATCGCTTGAACGCCTCAATCAAGCCACCAGAAGCGCACTCACAGAGCTACAGGCCGTCAAGGATGATGCGGAAGAGGGCGGTGATACCGCTGTTTCCGCCGTTGCCCGCGAACAACTCCATAAGTACAAGGATGCCTTGGTGAAGGGGATCGATGGCCATCTCAGTTGCAGCTCCACAGACAGCGATGACGCCTCACTTCAGCAAGCGCTGTTACCCATGGTCGCTTTGCCAGTACAAGCGCCGGAATCGAACTTCTATGGCTCAGAGCCAGGTTTTGAAGTCACCCGCCAGCCTGAATTCCCCGATATCATCTTGATCCGCAGTGGGTTTGCTATTCCCTGTGGCGACGACAACGTGCTGCTTGCCTATCAGCGGCATGAGGGGAAATGGAGCCGCATTCTGCGCTGGCAAAGCGATGACTATCAGAAGATTTCGGGTGCTTTTGGCGACAACTTTACCTACCACCTGATCCCTTCCCCACAGTCAATCGCAACACCCAGAATGGTAGTGGCACAGGGTACACCCTGGTGCACGTCTCGGTGGAGCGTGTTTCAACTCAATTTGATTGAATTGGCAACGCAGAATGCGCAGCAGCATACGCTATTTCATACTCAGGAAGGTTATATCCGCTTTACGGACGACGACACGCCAGCACTACGTCTTAAAACCACCCCGCAGGGGTTTGAAGTGCGGGCAGAGGTAGGCATGTTGGATTCGGACGTGATGACGCGCCAAGGAATCTTCCGCTATCGCATCAAAGGCGAGCGGGTAGAGCGCATTCAACCGGCGGCCATGAACGGGCGCGATTTTGTGGATGAATGGTTACAGGTTGACGACGAGACGGCAAACCGCTGGAGTATGCCACAGGCTGCCAGCGCACTGGCAGAACAGCACCAGTTGTTGAGAAACCGCTCTGGAAATTACGGGGCAGTGCGCCAGTGCAAGGGTAAACCAGAACGTTATCAGGTCGAGATGCTGTTTAGTGCGCGTGATGCATCCCGCTCAAAACCTGCGGCTGCGGAACAGCAGACCTATTTTATGATTCAACCGATTGTCGGTGGTTTTATGATGGAATCCGTTTCCACGCAGGCCGATCCTGAATGCGCTAGCCGGGATATTATGGCTGGTCAGTAACCGCGAAGTAAAACGGCCAGCAAAGGCTGGCCGCATTCGATCGCACCGGGTTGCCGATTAACGGCGAACGGCGATGGCTTCGATCTCGATTTTCACGTCTTTTGGCAAACGTGCCACTTCAACGCAAGAACGCGCTGGGAACGAGGCGTTGTGCTCGGTGAAGAATGCTTCGTAGGCCGCGTTAACGGTAGCGAAATCGTTGAGATCTTTGACGAAAACGGTGGTTTTAACGATGTCGCCCACTTTCAGGCCTGCGGCTTCCACGATCGCCTTCACGTTTGCCAATGACTGGCGAGCCTGAGCGGCAACGTCATCGGGTACGGCACCGGTTTTTGGATCGACCGGGATCTGGCCGGAGGTGATGATCATGCTGCCCAGGTCAACGCCCTGCACGTAAGGACCAATGGCGGCTGGCGCGAGTTCAGTGCTGATATTACGTGACATTTTTTCTCCTGATATCCTGTTGTTGTTCAAACGGCGAGTCGGCCCGCCGTAAACTCACATGGACGCAGCATGCAGCGCCCTACGACGCACCATTATAAAGGGTACCCGCCAGATTAACAGCGGCATACCCTGGTAAAACGGAGGATTTTAGTCGGTCTGTAGAACCACCTGATGATCGAACTCTTTCTCGCAGTAACGGCACTTGAGGTGCACTTCCCCTGCATGGGATTTGACGCTGAAACTGGAGGCCACCGGTTCGCTGCGGCTGATGCAGTTGCTGTTCGGGCAGGTCAGCACGCCGTCGATATGATCCGGCAGGCTGAGCGTCAGCTTGCGCACTACTTCATAGTTATCGATACGGTTGACCGTAGCCTTGGGCGCGTACATCGCCAACTGGTTGGCCTGCTGCTCGGTCAGGAAGGTGTTCTCGATCTTGATCAAATCCTTGCGGCCCAGCTCTTTGGAGGGCAGGTTCAGGCCGATGGTGATGCGCTGGTCGGTGGCGGTCAGTTTGAACAGCGAGAGCAGCTTAAAGCCGATTTGCGCCGGAATATGGTCGATCACCGTGCCGCACTTGATCGCTTCAACCTGGAGTTTGTTATCGTGAGTCATGACGGTTCCCCCTTAAAGAGCCAAATCTGCGTTTAAAACCAGTGCCAACAGCGCCTGACGGGCGTAAATACCGTTGCCTGCCTGTTGGAAATAGTGGGCATACGGTGTCTTGTCCACCTCAATGGCAATCTCATCAATGCGCGGCAGCGGATGCAGCACCTTCATGTTGTCCCGAGCACCGGCCAAGTCAGAAGCTCGCAGGATGAACTGCGCCTTCACGTTGGCGTATTCGGACGGGTCCAGGCGCTCTTTCTGCACGCGGGTCATATACAGAATATCCAGTTCCGGCACCACTTCTTCAATGCTGTTGTGGCGGCTGTAGGAGATGCCTTTTTCGTCCAGCATCTTCAGGATATAGCTAGGCATTGCCAAAGCGTCTGGCGCGATGAAGAAGAAGTGGTTTCCTTCATATTTTGCCAGCGCCTGGGTGAGTGAGTGCACGGTGCGGCCATATTTCAGGTCACCGACCATGGCGATATTGATATTGCTCAGGCGGCCCTGGGTTTCCTGGATGGTGAACAGATCCAGCAGCGTTTGGGTCGGGTGCTGGTTCGAGCCGTCACCGGCGTTCAACACCGGGATACCGCCAGAGAATTCAGCGGCCAGTCGGGAAGCCCCTTCCTGCGGATGACGCATCACGATGGCATCAACGTAGGTGCTGATCACCGAGATGGTATCGGCCAGCGTTTCGCCCTTTTTGCCGAGGGAGGTGTTGCTGCTGTCGGAGAAGCCGACCACCGAAGCCCCCAGGCGCTGGATCGCGGTCTCAAACGACAGGCGGGTACGCGTAGACGCTTCAAAGAAGCAGCTGGCGATCACCAGGTGTTTGAGCAGCTCCGGCTGCGGGTTAGCTTTCAGGCTGGCGGCGGTGCTGAGCACCAGCTCCAGATCTTCACGGCTGAGATCGTTAATAGAGATGATGTTCTTGCGATACAGCGGATTGGCCATGTTCACTCTCCTCGACTCGGGCCCTTGGCGCGGGGCTTTTCAATGTAATAGCAATGCTTTGGACAAAAAAAAGCCCCTCAACGAGGGGCTTTAAATGATGGTTCATGCAACAGGGGAAATAACGGCAGTTGCCCGCCGATTGGCTGGCGGTTTTGTCGAGTGTGGCGAACAAAACAAAGGTCGTTTTTCATGCTTTCTCCTGGCAAATTGTCGCGCATTATACTCGCGCTTTTTTTCTCTGCAAGGGTAAAAACACCACTTTTTGCGATTTCGCAATCGATTGGCTTGGTGATTACCGCCGCGATCAGAACGCGGTGTCCAACTGTTCGATCACGTTGTACTGGTCGTCGATCAAAAACAGCGTTTTCCATTTATCAAACGTCAGGCACGGATGCGAGGTGGCAAATACCAGAATATCCCCCACCTGAACGTTGCTATCTGCTGGGCAGGTCAGCATGGCGTGTTGGTCCATGATGCCGATAGTGGTTAAGCCCGTGGTGCCGCCTTCCTGCGGCAGACCATTGCGATAATGGGCGACCGGCTGTGGCAGACCGGCATCGAAGGCCGCATCACGCTTGCCAAAGTTTACGATGAGACGGCCCGGTTCCGGCACGGACTGCACCAGCGCCACCAGCTCCAAGGCAGAGGTTAACTCACCGGCCAAATCGCAGGCATAGCTATCGCGCGCCAGCACGGCGTTTTGCGCTTCCTGATAGATACCTTGGTCGTGGGTGATGTAGCAGCCAGGCCTGATCACCACCCGGCAGTTGTCCGGCAGGCTTTCGCTGCCCCAGATGTTGCACACTACGTCGTACCAGGAGGAGCCAGCTCCGGTCAGGATCATCTCTTCCTCGCCAAAACGTTGCTGCTGGTGTAATTCACGCAACAAACCGGCGGCTTCACGCAGGAACAGTTCGATCTTCTGTTGGGCATCAGCACCGTGCATCACTCCCTCATACAACTCGATGCCTCTCAGGCATAAGCCCGGCAGCGTAGAGATCTCCTGCGCCAACTGTTGCGCCTGTGCCACGCTGCGGCAACCGCAACGCCCGCCGGGTACGCCCAGCTCCAGCAGAATATCCAGCGTTTGCCCACGGCCACGGAAAAACTCGTCCAGAGCCAGGGCGTTGCTGAGGCTGTCCACGCAGCAATAAAACGTGGTGGCCGAATGCTGTTCCTTGAGTTCGCTGATTAACTGCATGTTGGCTTTGCCCACCAACTGATTGGCCATCAGCACCCGTGGCAAACCGGCTTCCATTGCCACTTTGGCCTGCCAGGCCGATCCGACGCCAATCGCCCAGGCACCGTGCGCCAGCTGGCGTTGGAAAATCCAGGGTGTCATGGTGGTTTTACCGTGAGGGGCCAGGGAAACGCCGCGCGCATCGGCATAGTTTTGCATCCAGGCCATGTTGTTTTCCAGGCTAGAACGTTTGATGGCGCAGGCCGGTAGGCAGACGTCTTCATGCAGCAGGTTGGCGGTACCGTCCGCAGCCTGGAACATCATGGCCGCTTTGTGGCTGATTGCAGCATTATTTTGGTATTTCATAACATTATCCTTGGCTGTTCTATCTTGTTTTAGATGTTGGTATCTATATTTAACTATATGATTTAAATATAGTATAAAAATTTATTTAGCTATTTTGGGTACAAAGTATCAGTTTTAGATCTGCTTTTTGTGTAGTCTTCCACTGTTTTAGCAGCTTGTAAATGGCAGAATTTAACCACTATGAGGTTGGGTCATGAGTATTGAGATCGACATCATCTCGCGCATTACCGAACGATTTATCGAATTGAGCGGCACGGAAAAGCGCATTGCCCAGTTCATTCTGGACGACGTCGCGGCGGTAACGGCTCTGCCGATTGCCGAGTTCGCCCGGCAGGCAGAGGTCAGCCAGGCTTCGATCACCCGCTTTGCCAAGGCCGTAGGCTGCAAAGACGTGCGTGACCTGAAGGTGAAGCTGGCCCAGTCACTGGCGGTGGGGCAGCGCTTTATTCACGAAGAACCGGATCTGGAAGGTATCCAGGGCATTTATGAAACCATCATCAATGTGCTGAACATCAACCGCCGGGCCATTGATGAATCGGCGTTGGCCAAAGCTGTCGACTGGTTAAGCGGCGCACGCCAAATCCTGGCGATTGGCATGGGCGGTGGCTCCACCATATGCGCGGCTGAAGTGCAACACCGTCTGTTCCGCCTGGGGCTGCCGGTGATTGCTCAGAGCGATGGGTTGTTGGTGCGCATGATGGCCGCTGCGGTCAGCAAGAACGACGTGGTGATCGCGTTGTCGCTGGGGGGTTATACCCAGGAAGTGGTGGAGAGTGCGGCGATCGCCCGGCAATATGGTGCCAAAGTGGTCGCGATTACCCCGCCGGACACGCCGCTGGCCATGCAGGCCGATGTGCTGCTCGGCCTGGTGGTGCGTGAGAATGATTACATTTATAAACCCAGCACCTCGCGCTATGCCATGTTGGCAATGGTGGACGTGCTGGCCACCGAGTTGGCAATGGCGAATAAACGCCAATCCAGGGATCGGCTGCGGCGCATCAAACTGGCGCTAGACAGCCATCGCGGGGGGGCTAATCGGCAACCGTTAGGTGACTAGATGATGTCACCCCTGCGACAACCAGAAGGGCTAAGACGCATGCAGTATCAGTATTTGTTCAAGAATGTCACCGTGGTAGACGGCAGTGGCGGCCCGCAATATCGGGCCGACGTGGCGGTGCAGGGCGATCGCATCGCAGCCATTGCACCCGCGATTAACGCCGAGGCCCAGGTCGTGATCGACGGCACTGGCCGCGTATTGTCGCCAGGGTTTATCGATGTCCACACCCACGATGATACCAACGTGATCCGCATGCCGGAGATGTTGCCCAAAATCTCGCAGGGGGTCACCACGGTGATTGTCGGTAACTGCGGCATCAGTGCGGCGGGGGCGATGATTAACGATCGGGTGCCAGACCCGATGAACCTGCTGGGTGAAAAGGCCCACTTTGTCTACCCGACCGTAGCAGCCTATCGGCAGAAAGTGACCGAGGTTTGCCCTGCGGTAAACGTGGCGACGCTGGTGGGTCACACCATGTTGCGTAATAACCAGATGAGCGATTTGTATCAAGCTGCCAGCCCGCAGGAGATCGACGGCATGCGTGCACAGCTGCGCGTAGCGTTGCAGCAGGGGGCGTTGGGTTTAAGCACCGGTTTGGCCTATGCCACGGCCTTTGCCGCCCCTACCGAAGAGGTGATGGCGCTGGCGGAAGAACTGGCGGCAGAGCAGGGGATCTATACCACCCACCTGCGTTCCGAGTTTGAACCCATTTTAGAAGCGATGGATGAAGCCTTCCGCATCGGCCGCCACGGTAAAGTACCGGTGGTGATTTCCCACCACAAATGCGCCGGTGCCAGCAATTGGGGCCGCACCAAAGAAACGCTGAAGCTGTTTGACCAGGTGCGCCAGAGCCAGGATGTTTCCTGCGACTGTTACCCCTATTCGGCCAGCTCATCGACGCTGGATATGAAACAGATCACCGATGAGTTTGCGATCAATATCACCTGGTCAGAGCCGCATCCGGAAATGGCGGGCAAGTCGCTACAGGAGATTGCCCAACTTTGGCAGACGGATATCCACAGCGCAGGTAAACGTCTGATGCCAGCCGGGGCGATCTACTACAACATGGACGAGCAGGATGTGCGGCGGGTGCTAAGCTACCCGGTCACCATGGTCGGTTCGGATGGTTTGCCCAACGATCCGATGCCGCATCCCCGCCTGTGGGGGGCCTTTCCGCGAGTGTTGGGATATTACTGCCGTGAGCAAGGGCTGTTTCCGCTGACGATGGCGGTGCACAAGATGAGCGGGATGTCGGCGGCCCGTTACCAATTGCCGTTGCGCGGCTTGGTTAAAGCCGGTTATTACGCCGATCTGGTCTTGTTTGATGCGGATAAAGTGAAAGACAGCGCGACGTTCAGCCAGCCGCAGCAGCCCGCCGAGGGGATTGAGGCGGTGTGGGTGAACGGCGTGAAAAGTTATGAGCGGCAGGCCGTAACTGGCCAGCGTGCCGGGCGGTTTATCTGCCGCCAAGGTAAATAGATTGCTATTGATAAGGAGAACACATGACGATTAAACGCTACGGCGCAGCAGGCGCTACCGGCACCGGTGGACAACACCTGCCCTTTTCCCGTGCGGTAGAAGCCGGTGGCTGGTTGTATATTTCCGGCCAGACGCCGATGAAAAACGGTGAAGTGGTTGAAGGCGGCATTGTCGATCAGTCGCGGTTAGCGATCCAAAACTGCCTGGATATCATGGTTGAGGCCGGTTATGAGCTGAAAGACGTGGTTCACGTAAAGGTGATCCTGACCGACGCGCGTTATTTCCAGTCGTTCAATAAAGTGTTCAGCGAATTCTTTGCTGAGCATCCACCAGCACGTATTTGTGCCGTGGCCGATCTGGTGGTGGATTGTAAAGTTGAAGTGGATATTACCTGTTATAACGCTGCACGCATCAACAAATAATAGTCCTTCTAAAAAATAAATATATAGGGTGGTTTAGCCACCCTAATAACAAATGCCTGATATATATCAGGTGACGGAACGCTATTTCTCTAATTTTATTTTACCAGTACCCTACACTGACAGGACGTGAGCGATGAATAATTTATCTTTCCTTATATGGTTTGCCGTCTATGCCCTGGCCATGATTATTCTTGGCTGGTATGTTTCACGCCACCAAAAAAACGGTGATGATTTCCTGCTGGGCGGCCGCTCTTTGCCGATGTTTCTGACGCTGGGTTCAACGGTGGGGACCATGGTTGGTACGGGCTCCAGCGTAGGTGCAGTGGGCTTCGGCTATCTCAACGGTTGGGCCGGGATGCTCTACGGTATTGGCGGGGCGATTGGCATCTTATTGGTTGCCTGGCTGTTTGCACCGGTCAGGAAAATGCGCTTTATGACCATGAGTGAAGAGATCTCTTATTATACCGGCGGCAGTAAAATAGTTAAAAACGTGGTGGCTTTGCTGATATTTGTCGCCTCCATTGGTTGGCTGGGTGCCCATATTTTAGGGGGCGGATTGTATTTGGCTTGGGCCAGCGGGATTGATATTAACGTTGCTAAAGTGATTATTGCCTTGGCCTTCGTGGTTTATGTGGGGATTGGAGGCTATTCTGCCGTGGTATGGATCGATACGGTGCAGTCGATTGTATTATTCCTCGGTTTTATTTTAATGGCGGTGCTGGCGGTGCAACACGTTGGCGGTTGGGAAAATATTAAACAGGCGGTTGACCCTGCGGCACAAAGCCTGTTTGCCATCGATAAGCTGGGTATTTTGCCTGCGTTCTCCCTGGCATTGGTGATCGGCGTGGGCGTGCTGGCCACGCCTTCCTATCGTCAGCGCATCTACTCGGCCAAGACCGTTTCTTCTGTGCGTCAGTCATTTACCATTACCGGCATCCTGTATCTGTTCTTCTCCTTCTTGCCTGCCATCATCGGCATGGCGGTCTGGACGATGAACCCGAATCTGGAAAACAGCGGTTTTGCCTTCCTGTTTGGCACTCAGGTGCTGCCTCACGTTATCGCTATGGCGATCCTGGTGGCAGGGATGTCGGCGAATATGTCGTCTGGCAGCTCAGATGCCATCGCAGGGGTCTCTATTATCCTGCGCGATCTCTATACCTTGTTTACCGGGCGTATGCCGCAAGAGCAGCACGCGATCCGTCTTTCTCGCATCTTCCTGGTGCTGGTGATCGCTTTGGCGTTGGTGTTTGCCCTGACTTCTAACGACATCATTGGCTATATCACCAAGATGATCTCAATGATCATGTCTGGCCTGTTTATCTGCTCGATCCTCGGGCGTTTCTGGCACCGCTTTAACTGGCAAGGCGCGATTGCCGCACTGATCGGCGGAGCGGCCACCTCGATGACGGTGTTGATGAACAGCAGTTGGCTGGCCTTCTGGGGCAACCCTTGCTTCCCATCCGTGATGTTCAGCCTGCTCGCCGCCGTGGTGGTCACGCTGCTGACCCCAGCCAATCAAATGAGCCGCGAGGAAGCGCTGGACATGATCACCCGTGAGCGGGAAAACCGCCCAGCCATCAAGATTCCATTAGGCAAAAAACCGGTGGTCGCCCGCGACTGATGACTTGCTACGTAGGGGCGCTGCATGCTGCGCCCGTTAAGATAACCCGTAATTCGTGGACCAGAGGTACAGCATGAAGGCCGATTATATCGCCGTTGATTGGGGCTCCAGCCAGCTACGCGCCTGGCGGATAGAAAACGGAGAGTGCACGGCACGGCAGAGCACCCCGCAAGGGATCAAGTTTGTGGGGAACGGGCAGCACGAGGCGGTGTTGCGAACGCTGCTGGCACCCTGGTGGGAGTGGATTGTGGCGCAGCAGGCGCCGGTATTGATGGCGGGAATGATTGGCAGCGACAGCGGTTGGCTGGACAGCGGCTATCAGGCCTTGCCATTGGAGATAAATGCAATTGCTGAGGGATGCATCCCGGTGCCCACATCGTTGCCCATTAAGCTGTGGCTAAGACCCGGCCTGGCGTTGCGCCACAAAGAGCGGGCCAACGTGATGCGCGGTGAAGAGGTGCAACTATTAGGCGCTATGGCCTGCTTACAGGTGGATATCTATCTGTTCCCCGGCACCCACAGCAAATGGGTGAAACCACTGCGTAGTGAAGCGGCAATCACCATCGAAAGCTTTAGCACGGCGATGACTGGCGAGCTCTACCAACTGTTGTTACAGCACAGCCTTTTAGGTAAAGGGCTGCCAAGTGAAGGGGCGTTTGATTCATCGGCATTTAGCCAGGGTGTGGAAGAGACGCTGCAAAGCAACGAAGGGCTGATTAATCGCCTGTTCTATGCCCGTTCGCGCCGTCTCCTGGGCTATATGGCGCCGGAAGCGGTGGCCTCGTGGCTTTCGGGGGCGCTGATTGGCGAAGAACTGGCGCAACTGGCCCGCCACTGGCCAACCAGCAGCACCTTGGCGCTGGTGGGGGATGCCCCGCTGACCGGCCATTATCTTACCGCCTGCCAATTAGCAGGGCGTCAGGCCACGGTAATCGATGCGCAAACCGCAATGTTGAACGGATTCAGGAGGATTTATGCAGCCTTATAAATTGCCACTGGTGGCGATATTACGTGGGATCACCCCAGAAGAGGTGCTGGAACATGCCAGCGGCCTGCTCGCCGCCGGGTTTGAGATGATTGAAGTGCCGACCAACTCGCCGCGCTGGCAGGAAAGCGTGGAGTTATTACAGCGGCATTATGGCAGCAAGGCGCATATCGGGGCTGGAACGGTGATTGATGACGCTAAGCTGGATGCGTTAATTGCCAGCGGCGCGCCGCTGATGGTAACGCCGAACACCAATCCGATGCTGATCAGCCGTGCTAAAGCGGCTGGATTGACTACCTGCATAGGTGCTATGACGCCCAGCGAAGTATTTGCCGCCTTGGAGGCTGGAGCGGATATCGTGAAGGTGTTCCCTGCGGCAATTATGGGTGTGGCCTATGTACGCGCATTGGTGAGCGTGCTGCCTAAAACGACCCAGCTGTATGCGGTAGGTGGCATCACCCCGGATAACCTGGCTGAGTATTTGGCGGCAGGGTATCGCGGGGCGGGATTGGGATCGGATTTGTATCGGGCGGGCCAAACGGCGGAGGAAACCCTGCAAAAGGCTCAGCGTTTTGCCGCCGCCTGGCGTGCTGCTAGCGCTTAATCCCGCATATGCTCACCGGCCTGTAAGGCAGACCGGTTGTAATGCTGCACGATGTGGCCGTTCTCCATCAGGGCGGCGCGTTCGGACATATGAGCAATCACGTCACCGTCATGGCTGACCAGCAAGTAGGTCATGCCATGCTCGCGTTTCAGGTGGTTGAGCAGGTTGAGGATCTCCGCCTGCACCGACATATCCAGCGCCGAGGTGGGTTCATCCAAGAGCAGCAGCTTAGGCCGCAACAGCAGGGCACGGGCGATAGCGACGCGCTGGCGTTGGCCGCCGGAAAGCTGGTGGGGATAGCGCTGTGCCGTGGCCGCGCTCAGCCCTACCTGCCGCAAGGCTTCGTCGATCCGCGCCGTAATGTGTTTCTCACCGTGGATCTTCAACGGTTCACCCAGCGTACGGGCAATCTGATGCTGCGGATGTAACGAAGCATAGGGATCTTGAAACACCATCTGCACGTCGCGGCGTAATTGGCCGGTGAAGCGTTGCTGTGGTTGCAGAGGCTGGCCGAGCAAGCGTATTTCTCCACGCCATTCACGTTGCAAACCTGCCAGCACGCGCAGCACGGTGGATTTGCCACAGCCGGAAGCGCCAATCAGGCTGAAGGTTTCCCCCGCCTCAACGCCAAAGCTCACTGACTCCACGGCGATCTTATGGCCGTTGCCCTGCGGGAAGCTGACCTGCAAATTTTCAATGTCAATCAGCGCCATGTTCGCTCCGGGTAAAATCGATGCTGCGATCCAGCACCGGCAGATCCTGGCCGTAGGTGCTGGCATTGGGTCGGCAGGCCCACAGCGTGCGGGTGTAAGGATGGGTGGCTAGCGGCAGGTTGGCCGCGATCCCCTGATCCACCAGCTTGCCCTGATACATCACCAATACCCGGTCGCAACGTTCGGCCACCAGCGGCAGATCGTGGCTGATCAGCAACAGCCCCATGTTACGCCGCGTGGTTTGTTCGACGATCAGATCGAGGATCTGATTACGTAATCTGGCATCCAGCGCCGAGGTTGGCTCATCGGCGATCAGCAGTTGCGGATCGTTGACCAGCGCAATCGCCAACATCGCGCGTTGCCCCATACCGCCGGAAAGCTGGCCGGGGTAGCTGTGATAGAGGCTCTCCGGCAAGCCGACGGCGGCCAGTGAGTTCAGCACCCGCTCATGGCGATCGGCCCGGGTTAGTGCGTTGTGCAGTACCAGGGATTCTTCGATCTGCTTACCGATGCTGCGCACCGGATTCAATGCGTAGCGCGGATCTTGCAGCACCATGGCGATTTTGGCGCCGCGTACCTCGTTCCATTGACGTGGCTGAAGCTTCAGTAAATCTGTCTCACGATAGTGCAGCTTATCGGCGGTGACGATGCCCGGCTTACGTACCAGCCCCATCAGGGCGCGGGCGGTCATGGATTTGCCGGAACCTGATTCCCCCACCAGCGCCAATTTCTCCCGGCCAATGCTGAAAGAAAGGCTATCCACCACCTTGTGGCCGTTAAATTCGATATTCAGGTTCTGTGCAGTCAGCAGTGGTTCAGTCATGATGCGGATCCAATAAGTCGCGCAGGCCGTCGCCCAGCAGGTTAAACGCCAGGCTGCTGATCAGGATCGCACAGCCAGGGATCGCTGCGATCCACCACTGATCGAAGATCACCTGCATCCCGTCGGCTACCATCGATCCCCATTCCGCCATCGGCGGTCGGGCACCTAGCCCCAGGAATCCCAGACCGGCGGCGGCCAGAATAATCCCCGCCAGATCCAATGCTAGCCGGACGACGGCAGAAGGCAGGCACATGGGCAGAATATGGCCCCATAGCAGGCGCGGCCCCTGAATGCCCATCATCTCGGCGGCGGCCAGGTAGTCGCTTTTACGCAGTAGTTGGATCTCGGCTCTGGCCTGGCGGGCATAGGCGGGCCAGGTGGTGAGCGCCAACGCCAGCGCGCCATTAACCAGCCCAGGGCCGAGCATCGCCACAAAGGCGAAGGCCAGGATCAGCCGTGGCATCGACATGACCACGTCGGTAAAGCGCATCAGCACGCGCTCCAGCCAGCCGCCGTAATAGCCGGATAGCACGCCAATCAGCAGGCCGAGCGGCAGGGTGATGGCCGTGACCAGCAGCACCAGCCCAAGGGTTGGGCGGGTGCCGTAAATCAGGCGGGAAAGGACGTCGCGGCCATAGCTGTCGGTGCCAAACCAGTGGCCAGCTCCCGGCGGTAATAGGCGGTTGGCAGCGTTCTGCCAGTTGGGATCGACCGGTGCCAACCAAGGCGCAAACAGCGCTATCAGCACCAGTAACAGCAGGATGGTGGCTCCGCAGGTGGCGGAAGGTGAGCGTTTAAGCAGCGTCATGGTCATTGGCGCGCCCTCGGATCGAGCATACGCACCAGCAGGTCGGTGAGATTGTTGATAATCACAAAGCACAGGCCGATCAGCAGCGTGCCGCCCATGATGGCGGTGGTGTCTCCGGCAAACAGCGCGGTGGTCAGATAGCGGCCAATGCCCGGCCAGGAGAACACGGTTTCGGTCAGAACCGCTCCCTCCAGCATGCTGGTATAGGCAAGCGCGATCACCGTCAGCAGGGTGCCGCTGATGTTGGGCAGCACGTGGCGGAACATGATGCGCATTTCGCTGGCCCCTTTGGCACGCGCCAGGGTGATGTACTCTTTATTCAATTCGCTCAAGCAGGCGGAGCGGGTCAGGCGGGTAATGCTGGCCAACGAATAATAGGCCAGCAGGCAAACCGGCAGCACCAGGTGTGCCAACGCATTGCGTACGGCCCCCGCATCGCCGGAAAGCCAGGTGTCGATCAGCGCGAAGCCGGTTTTGGCCTCGACGGTGTATTGGTAGATATCGTCCAACCGCCCCGGCCCGGCGCTCCACTGTAGTTTGGCGTAGAACAGCAACAGCATCAGCAGCCCCAGCCAGAAGATGGGCACCGAATTGCCAAGCAGGGTAATAAAGCGCACGCCGATGTCCAGCTTGCTGCCGGCAAAACGCGCGCACAATACACCAGCCAGCACGCCGAGCGGGGCTCCAATCACCAACGACAGCGTGGCCAATTCCAACGTGGCCGGGAAGGCATGCAGCAGATCCTGCAATACCGGTTGGCCGGTGGCGCTGGCGGTGCCGAGATCGCCATGGGCCAGCCGCTCCAGATAGTGCCAGAACTGCACCGGCAACGAGCGATCCAGGCCGAGCTGCTGTTTTACCTGCTCATAGGTGGCGGCGCTGGCGTGATCGCCGACGATCTGCAACACGCGATCCACCGGCGACAGGGCAGACAGCAGGAAGGTGATCAACAACAGGCCGAACAGGGTCAGCGCCAGCGTGAGCAGCCCCTGCGCCAATCCCCAAAGACGACGCCGGGAACGGCTTCCCGGCGTAGATTTTATTGCTACCGACATGGCAATCCTGATTATTTGCTAACGCGATCGTAATAGACCATATCTGCATTCAGGCCCTGTTGATAGCCTTTGACGTTATCGCGCAGCACCACCTGCGTTTTGGCCTGATCGATAAACACATACGGTGAACTGCGCTGCAATTCCTGTTGCATAGCGGTATAGAGCGCAGTGCGTTTGGCCGGATCGGCCTCTGCGACCGCTGCCAGCGTTTGTTTGCTTAGCTCAGGGATCTGCCAACTGTTCAGCCCGGCTACCGTGCTGCTTTTGCCGTCGTTATAGGCGAAAGCGCTGGCATTGGAGTGCGCATCGAAGTAATCCGGGATCCACAGGCGGATCGCCGCCTGATGCTGCTTGGCGCGTACGCGGGCATAGACCTGGCTACCGGCGGCAGGCAACAGATCGAGCTTCACGCCACCTTGGGCAAAGCTGGCCTGTAACGACTGGGCGATGGTGATAAACGGCGGTTTGTTTTCCACGTCCAGCGTCAGGCTGGCGTTGGTGATCCCGGCTTTTTCCAGGATCGCCTTGGCCTTGGCCGGATCGAAGCTGAACGGGTTATCCTCCAGCGCCCCCGGCAGGCCGACGGGCAGGAAACTCTGATGGACGAAGTATTGCCCTTTCAGCAGATCTTTGGTGATGCCCTGATAATCCACCAGATAGCGAGCCGCTTCCCAGAAGGCCGGGTTCTTCAGCAGCGGGTTGGCGGTATTACCGGTGTTGAACACCAGATAGTTTTGCTCGGCGGAAGGGATTTCCAGCACCTTCACACCCGCCTGGCTTTTCAGCGCGGCGGTTTGATCCGGGCCGAGTTCACGCGCCACGTCGGCATCCCCTTGCTGGATCAGCAGGCGGCGCGCGCTTGGGTCTGGCACGTTCTTGATAATGATATTGCTCAGCAGTGGCTTATCGCCCGGTGAGGTTGGGTTGGCGTCCAGCACGATCGCCTGATGTGGCTGGTAAACCCGCATCTTGAACGGGCCGCTGCCCGCAGAGTGCATCTTCAACCAGGCGTTGCCGAAGTCATCACCCTTCACGTTAGGCTGCACGGCTTTGCTGTCGACGATTGAGGCGATCGGCGTCGAGAGGATATTCAGGGCAACCGCCGGGCTGACGTCTGCCGTCCAGCTCAGTTGCACGGTATGCTCGTCGATCTTTTTCAGCTGTTGTTCGATATTGTCCGGCTGCCAGCCGAGCACGTTGAGGATAAACGCCGGTGACTTGTTCATCTTCACTGCGCGGGTATAAGAGAAAATCACGTCGTCTGCAGTCAACGGGTTACCGGAGGAAAACGCTGCCTGTGGGCGCAGCTTGACCGTCAGGGTCTTGGCGGCGGCATCATCCTGCCAACTTTCCGCCAGCACCGGGATCACCTTGGCCGGATTGTCACGATCGGCCTGCACCAGACGCTGATAGAGGCTGGGGACGGTCTGGATGCTGGAAAGCTCATTGGCCTCTGCCGGATCCAGGCTGACGATATCGTCCAGTGACTGCACCACTACCAGCGTATTTGGCGGCGTGGCAGCCAGTGCGGTCGTGGAGAGGGCGGCAAGAATAAACAGCGGCAAGACTTTGGCTTTCATAGACGTTTTCCCTTAAATGTGCCGGTAAACCAGAACGGAGAAGAGGTTGTTCTCATTAGTTTTTTACGGCATTTCTGCCGCCAGAATGCCACGGTAGAACGTTGGTAAAAAACAGGCAAAGGCCAAGAAGTTATTTGATATGACGAAAAAGACTATAGAACTAGAAAGAGGGATTAACCAGAAGAAACCCTTCTATGAGAAGGGTTTTTTGAGAGGGTGATTTACAAGGTTTTGCTTAACGTGGCGACCATCACCGCCTTAATGGTGTGCAGGCGGTTCTCTGCCTGATCAAACACGATGCTGTGCTCTGACTCGAACACCTCGTTGGTCACTTCCATACCGCCGTGCATGCCGTACTGTTCGGCCATCTGTTTACCCAGCGTGGTTTGATCGTCGTGGAATGCTGGCAGGCAGTGCAGGAATTTCACCTGTGGGTTGCCGGTCAGTTTCACCATCGCCATATTCACCTGATACGGCCTGAGCAGGGCAATCCGCTCCTGCCAGACTTCTTTGGCTTCCCCCATCGAGACCCAAACGTCGGTATACAGGAAATCGGCACCCTGTACGCCTTCGGCAATATCTTCCGTCAGGGTAATTTTGCCGCCGGTCTGCTGTGCGAGAGCCTGGCATTCTGCAACCAGCTCGGCCTGCGGCCAACAGGCCTTCGGCGCGACCAACCGCAGATCCATGCCTACCAACGCGGCGGCTTCCAGCAGGGTATTGCCCATATTGTTACGTGCATCGCCAATGTAGGCGAATTTCACCTCGCTCAACGCTTTCCCTGGCAGATGTTCACGCACGGTGAGCAGATCTGCCAGCAACTGAGTTGGGTGGAACTCGTTGGTCAGGCCATTCCACACTGGCACACCAGCGTGTTCTGCCAAGGTTTCCACCAGGCACTGGCCAAAACCACGATATTGAATACCGTCGTACATCCGGCCCAGCACGCGGGCGGTGTCTTTCATCGACTCTTTATGGCCGATCTGGCTGCCGCTTGGGCCAAGATAGGTCACCTGAGCGCCCTGATCGAATGCGGCAACTTCGAAAGAGCATCGGGTACGGGTGGAGTCTTTTTCGAAGATGAGCGCAATGTTCTTGCCTTGTAGATGGCGGGTTTCCTGGCCTTGCTTCTTGGCCTGCTTCAAATCGGCGGCCAACTGCAACAAGGACTGGATCTCACTGGGGGTAAAATCCATTAATCTCAAAAAGTGACGACTGTAGAACGGGTTCATCTGGCTCATCTCCGTAAATCCCTATCGTTTTGATTGAATTTAAATTCACTTTATATGTATGAATATTCAATTTCAACCCCGAAGCAGAAATCTTTCACGTTTATCGTGGCAGCGGTGACAGCGGTGTGTGAAAATAGAAGTAACGAAGCCCATTTTATTGAGGATAGAGGCATGGCAAACCGCGAATTGCTGGAAGAACAACGTGAAGAAACCCGCCTGATCATCGAAGAACTGCTGGAAGACGGCAGCGATCCGGATGCGCTCTACACTATCGAGCACCATTTCTCTGCCGAAAAGTTTGAAGTTCTGGAGCAGGCCGCCGTGGAAGCCTTCAAGTTGGGCTACGAAGTGACCGATGCCGAAGAGCTGGAAGTGGAAGATGGCTCCATGGTGATGTGCTGTGACGTGATCAGCGAAGTTGCGCTGAATGCCGAGCTGATCGACAGCCAGGTAGAACAACTGGTGGCACTGGCAGAAAAATGCGGTGTCAATTACGACGGTTGGGGCACCTACTATGAAGATCCGAACGGTGAAGAAGGCGACGACGATGAAGAAGACGGCGACTTTATCGATGAAGACGACGACGGCAAACGTCATTAATTAAATCCTGCGGGCTGGCGCAAGCTGGCCCCTGATAGAACCCGATGAAATACCAATCTCTGTTATCCCCGATTTTAAACTTCCTGCACTGTGAAACCCCGGATGGCTGGATCGAAGTGGCCCGCCGCCCGGAAAACCTGCCCCTGTTGCTGACCGACCACCTGGTATGCGAGCTGAAAGCGGCGCAGACCGGCATGTGGCTGATCCGCCGCTACGTGGCCGATAAAGAGAGTGGTGATGCCCTGCTGGCACTGCTCAGGCCCTATGAGGCGTTTGTGCATGAGGCGCAGGAAGT
This sequence comes from Serratia sp. 14-2641, assembly GCF_001692375.1. Lineage (NCBI taxonomy): Bacteria > Pseudomonadati > Pseudomonadota > Gammaproteobacteria > Enterobacterales > Yersiniaceae > Serratia > Serratia sp. 14-2641. The sequence goes on from NZ_LXKR01000022.1 coordinate 69,034, forward strand.
GCCGGAAGAGCTGTTCCGCCAGAGCGCGTTTACCAGGAAGATCCTGCCGAAGAATGGCTCGGCCTATGGCCAGGATTTGGTCGACAAGATGGTGTTGCTGATCAAAGAGGAGTTGCATCACTTCTCGCAGGTGCTGGAGATCATGCAGGCCCGGCAGATCCCTTATAGAAAGATCACCGCCAGCCGCTATGCCAAAAGCATGATTCGCGAGGTGCGTACTCACGACCCGGCCACTCTGATCGATAAGCTGATCTGCGGCGCGTATATCGAGGCCCGCTCCTGCGAACGCTTCGCCAAGCTGGCCCCGTTCCTGGACGATGAGCTGAACCGGTTTTATGTTTCGCTACTGCGTTCCGAAGCCCGCCATTATCAGGATTACCTGACGCTGGCAGAGCAGATCGCCGGCGGCGATATCAGCGAACGCGTGGCGTTTTTTGGCCAGTTGGAGGCGGAGCTGATCCGCTCACCGGACACCGAGTTCCGCTTCCACAGCGGCGTGCCGGTGGCGTAAAATCTCACAATCCGGCCCTTCCCACCTAGAGGCGAGGCCGGTCAGATTACTACCGAAAATCGGAGTACAACTGCTGGCCACGGTAGCCAATGCGTTGTGAGAGCTCCAGGGCAGTGTCAGAGATCATTTGCCCCAATGTGGCGATTTTCTCGGGTTGCTGGTTAATTTTGTTAAACAGGCTGGCGACGCTGATAGCGGCGTAGACCTTGCCCCGAAAGTTATAGACTGGAGCGGCAAGGCAGAACACCTCAGCATTATGTTCGCGATCGTCAACGGCGTAACCCTGCTGGCGTGCCTGATTTAAAATTGCGAAAAATTTCGCTTCATCAGTCACGGTATATGGCGTGATGGCTTGCAACCCACCGGTGCGGGCCAGAATGGTTTTTACCTCATCGTCAGGCAAGGTTGCCAAGATCGCTTTACCCAGCCCGGTGCAGTACAGCGGGTTGTTCGAACCAATTCTGGCGGAGGTTCTGACGGAGTTGGGGCTTTCCACTTTATCGAAATAAACCAACTCATCGTTATTGAGCAACGCCAGAAACACGGTTTCCCCCGCGATTTCGGCGAGCTTTTCAAGCATCGCATGTGCGACGTTGTGGAAAGGCGTTTGCTCTAGGTAACAGGCTCCTGTCTGGAACAGTTTTACGCCCAGCTTAAACGATTTCTGCTTTTCGTTGGCTTGCTCCAGATAACCTTTATCGAGCAGGGTGTAGAGAATATCAAAGGTAGTGCTCTTGGGGATGCCCAGTTGCTTGCTGATTTCGGTAATGGTCAGTTCGTTTTTGCTTGCTGCGACCAACTCCAGCATATCCAACGCCCGGGCAACCGAACGATTTATCTTTTCAGACACGGGCTTACCTCACCGTTATTGTTATAGCTGGCAGTATAACGAGGTAGCGAGGGTGAATACAGATCTGCTAAATAATAACCAAGCTACGGCTATTCACCGTAGCTTGTCTGTCCTGATTTCAGGACCGTTTTCCCTCATGAAACGCCTGGATAAAGGCTTGTGCTTGTTGGGTGATTGCCGCCCAGTTGCCTGCTTCGATCCATTGTTTATTAGTCAGTGCGCTCCCCACCCCCATCGCAAACGCACCAGCCTTGGCAAATTCGCGGGTATTTTCAAGCGTAATCCCGCCAACCGGGATCATCGATAGGTTATCCAACGGCCCTAACACCTCTTTCATATAATCAACGCCGAGGCTGTTGGCTGGGAACAGTTTTAACAAATCTACCCCCAGGCGGCAGGCCTGCAAAATCTCTGAGGGGGTCATCACCGCAGGGATCATCAGGCGTTGCTTTTCGTGCACCATCATCACCACATCGGGGTTGAAATCGGGGGAGAGGACAAAATCGGCACCGGCGTCCAGCACCAGCTGTGCCATTACCGGGTTTAATACCGTCCCCGCGCCTACACACATTCTGTTTCCCATCTCCTGCTTAAGCGCACTGATGCTTTCCAGGTGCCGGGTCGAGTTACAAGTGACCTCAATGACTCGAATGCCGCCGTCATACAGTGCATTGGCGAGGGGGATAATGCCCTCGGGCGCGACGCCGCGAACGATGGCAATCATGCCGGTTTCTTCTATGGCGCGAATCACGCGTTGTTTAATCATGGATAACCTCTTGGGAAATATCAGGGAGCGGGCTCCCCGATGACATCAATCCGTTACGGTCACCGGTTCTTTGACGATGAACCAATAACACAGTGCAGCACAGGCTGCGATAATCCCACCGCTGACAAATGCCAGGGTGTAAGAGCCAGTGACATCGGCAATCAGCCCGGTCACCAGCGGTGATAACGATCCGGCAAAATAACCACCGAAGTTCTGGATGCTGCCAACCGAGGCCACCATGGACGCCGGGGCGACATCGCCAGGCAATGCCCAACCAGTTGCAGAAAGTGAAGAGAGCAGCGCCATGGCAATCACCAGCAAGGTCAGAGTGGCAGCCAGGCTATCCACCATTGGTACCGCAATAACAGCGACGCCGGCCAGCAGTGCCGAGACGCTGATGGTGACGCGTTTGGCTTTTAAGGATTCGGTGAAAATCTGTTTATCCACCAGCCACTTGGAGATGTAACCACCGGCAATGGCGCCGACAATCCCACCGAAATAGGGAATACTGGCGTAGATGCCTAATTCCTTGAACTGGATATTTTGGGTTTTCATTAAATAGAGCGGTAAGAATGTGGTGAAAATATTCATCATCCACACATAACAGAACCAACCTAAAATCATTCCCCAGATACAGCGATATTTAAACAGACCGCCCCAGCTGATTTTTTCAGCGTCTCCCGTCAGTTTTTGTGCTGTGCCGCCGCCGCCTTCTTTAATATAGTCCAGCTCTTCTTTGGTAATGTTTGGGTGCTGCTCTGGCTGGTGATAGGCGAAGATGAAAAACACTACGAAAAGAAAACCTATTGCCCCAGCAATATAAAACAGTGCACGCCAGCCGAATGGCACAATGATAGCGACCAGGATCGGCGGAGCGATGGCTGGCCCCCATTTGGACGCGGCATCCCAGAACCCGGTTGCCAACGCACGTTCACTTTTGGGGAACCATGAGGCGGTGATTTTCGCCGCTCCCGGCCAGCATGGGGCTTCGGTGATCCCCAACAGTCCACGGGCAAAAATCAGCGTCACCATACTGCTACAAGCACCGGTAAGCATGGTGGCACCGCTCCATAAGCCGACGGCCCAACCGTACACTTTTTTCGGGCCGAAGCGGTCAACCAGCCAACCAGCAGGGAGTTGGCAAAGCGCGTAGATCAGCGCAAAGACCGAGCCCAGCAATCCGATATCCGTATTCGATAATTCAAGTTCTTTCATCATGTCGGGCGCAGCAATGGAGAGGCTGGCACGATCGAGGTAGTTGACAATACCGCCAATCAATAAGAGGAATACAACAAACCAGCGCTTATTTCCTCGTTTTTTTGTTATAACTTTTTCATTAACGATGGTGTTCATAATCAGACCTTTTAATTTTGTGTAGGATACAAAGGAATTAAATAATCTGTCGGTGGTGAGCCAGGGCAAATAATCCAGAACTGGAAAGTGAACGATCTACCGATGCCAGGGTTACTTCCCCGTTAAACCACGGGTCATTTTTAATGAGGGTAGCGAAAGCGAATTTAAGCGTGTCTTTGCCGCATACTATGACGTGAGTATCCGGGGTAACCGTAAAGGCCTCGCTATTTTTGACCGCCTGTAGGTCATCTTGTAGCACGGCCCCTAACAGGACATTGGCTTTCTGGTTGAGCGTAAGTTGGCTGAACATATCCAGAACGCGTACAGAGAAACAAGTGCGGGACAAGCCCGTTTGCCGACATTGGTTCGCCCCTTGCAGCAGGGCTGGGGCTTCAATCTCCTGGGCGAATTGCCGATCCAGGGAGTTAGCGAGGATCGTATGCCGGGTAATCACGTCCAGCAGTTCACCCCCGAGTGTTGTGACACAACCTTCAATGCGGTCCTGCGCATCTATCTTGACGAATTTAGAGTGCGAACCCGGCAGCACGATCAGCGCCGGGCCGTGGATGTCCAGGCTGGCGAGTACACCGATAGCTTCCGTCTCTTCGCCACGCATCATGTCCATCTGCTCGGCATTACCCAGCGTGACGGCAGAATCATGATTGCGAACTCCTGGTACAAACCAGATGGGTTCCTCGGCGATTTCTGGCAGATTGGCGCAGACCATGCCTTGAGCCAGTTCGCCAAGCCCGGCAGGCGCCAACAAATGCGGAATTTCGCATAATCCCACGTTGGAGGTGATCATACCCGATGACAGGTAAACCACGCGTTCAGCCGCTGGTATCGCGGCCAGATTTTTGGCTTCCTGAACGGCTTCGCGTACACCATCCATTAGCGTTGCAGTACTGCCAGAGATGGCGGTATCGCGTACGCCGATGGGGCGTGCCGCTTCAGCCAACAGCCGTTCGTCTTGCCAGGCACATACCCTGGTGTTGGTGGTGCCGGTATCGATAGTGATTATATACATGTCATTCTCGTTATTATTATCAGCGTAGGGTGCGGAGTGTATTAGCAATAGCGCTGGCGCCAGTTATCGCTAATAAATCTATTTGCTGTTCGTCGGAAATTATTCGCTGTGGGCTATCTATTTTTAACTGCTGTCGAATAACGTGCTGGTAAATCTCACAACGTTTCGCATGGCCAATTAAAAATATCTCGCCATGGAAATTAAACCCCTGGTGTTGGGCACGGGTAAAAACCTTGATATCGTCACCTGCCATGGCGCTTTCAAGGAACAGTTTGCGTTGCGGCGCTGTGGTCGGAAGCGCGAATTGTAAGAATCGGCTCATTAATATTGTGCGTAATAAACCACTCTCCTGCACGGCCTGGCAGGCGGCATCAATAATTTGCGGCTCTATTTTTGCCTGCGTCTCTTCTTCTGGCGTAGTGGCAACACTGGCTGCGACAAAGGTCTGCTTTAGGATTGCTGCATACACCTGGCCGCTTAAGGAGGTAATACTGCCGGCAATTTTCCCCTGTTGATTAATCGAAATCAGTTTGGTGGTGGAACCCAGCTCGATCAGGATACAGGGGAGCTTGGGCTGATAGCCCAACAGCAACCCGACAGCCTGAGTCTCTTCACCTCGCATCAGATCAATACCGCTGAGATTTTCCCATGAGGGGGCCGTCTGGTTACGAACGCCAGGGATCAGCATGACGGGAATATCCAACGCTAGGAGCTCATTGGCAGCAAATGGCACAGTATGCTGTGCCAATTCGTCAATCCCGACCGGTGCAACCAGATGGGGAACCTCATGCAAACCCAGGTTTGACGTGATCATGCCTGAGGCAATAATAAAGGTGATGTCCTGCTGAGCCTTACCGTTTCTTGCCAATAATTCCGTTACGCCTCGCACCATCTCCTGACGTAATAGATTATTACTTCCATGAGTGACGGTGGAGTTTACCCCTTCGCCGATCGTAATCTTGTCAATAATCTTATTGTCGGTGAATGCCAGCAGATAAATACGTGTCGTGGACGAACCTGAATCAATGACAATAAACATGCTCACTCCTTTAAATAGCGCTGCTGAGGCTGGTGTTTTTCATTAAAGGCTACGTTGTAAAATATCGCGCAGGGTGTCGGCATCTGGCACTCGTGGATTATTCTCCAGCACCACTTTCATGGTGGTTTGCACGTTATTGATAATCCAGTCGAAGTGTTCTTCTTTCACCCCCAGTTCAGTCAAGGAAGGGAGCATATTGATTGATGACAGCAATGACGTGACGGCCTGTACGCTGCTGTAAGCGGCTTGTGCAAGGGACATATCGCGAGTGTCCACCCCCATGGCATAGGCAATGGCGGCAAATTTTTCGGGGGCGGCCGACCAAGTGTATTCCATAAAAGCAGGATAAACCGCGGCGATCCCTTCTGCATGAACGACGTCAAGCAGCCCGCCCATTGGATGTTGCAGAGCATGTGGCAGCGCCGTACCGGCACAGTCGATCGCCATTCCGGCAAGCGTACTCGCCACGCAAACCTGCTCCCATGCTGCTAAATCGGTCACATCGGCATACACGCGTGGCAGGTTCTGTGTCAGCAGGGTAATCGCACGCAGAGAGAGCATTTCACTGACTGGGTGCGCATTGCGGGAGATATATGACTCCAGGGCATGGAACAAGACGTCGGCACCTGGCCCGGCGATCACGCGTTTTGGCAGAGTGAGCATCAGTTCGGGGTCAACAATCGAGGCGACCGGGTAGATTAACGGGTTAACCAAACCTTTTTTATCATGGGTTTCCGGGTTGGTGAACACGGCGGTACGGTTAGCCTCGCTGCCTGTCCCTGCCGTGGTCGGCACCAAGATATTTGGCAGCGCGTTCTGTGCCTGGGCTTTGCCAAACACATAATCCCAGATACTGCCTGGATTGCAGGCACAAAACGCGATGCCTTTGGCCATATCCATTGCGCTGCCACCACCAATACCAATCACCAGATCGCATTGCTCCTGGCGTGCCATTTCAGCACCGGCTTCCACCAGTGTGGAGAGCGGGTTTTGCATAAATTTGTCATAGACGGCAAATGCCACCCCGGCGGCAGCCAGGGTTTCCTGTGCCCGAGCGAGTAGGCCCGTGGACTTGGTGTTATCAGAGACGACCAACAGAGCTTTCTTCCCGTACTGGTGAGCGATGCTACCAAGCAGAGCAAATTTGCCAGGGCCAACGTGAAGTTTGACAGGGTTGTTGAAGATAAAACTGTTCATTAGTTATCCTTTTCGTCCGCATATTCGGATTGTGTTCGCATTTGTGATTATATTGGCCGTGTTTCATCCTGCATTCAACCCTTTTTGCTGGATTAATGAGCGCAATCACATTTTTTCTAGTTGTTGGTGAATTAGGGGGAAGTAAACAGGGGGGATTTTTTAACGTGATTTGCAGCTATGGTTAACTGACAGCAAGCCAACATCGGCTTGCTGTCTATTTGGGCTATTCACCCAGTATCAAATCCACCGCCTTCTCGGCCAGCATAATGGTGGGGGCATTTGTGTTGCCGCTGGTGACCTGCGGCATCACCGAACAGTCGACCACTCGCAACCGCTCAAAGCCATGCACCCGCAACTGCAAGTCGGTCACCGAGTCCTCCGTATTTTGCCCCATACGGCAACTGCCCACCGGGTGATAGACCGTCTTGCAGAAGTTGCGCACAAACTCCTCCATCTGCGCCTCATCGTTTACCCACGCTGGTTGTGGCATCAGCAGATCTTTAATCAGCGGCTTGAGAGAGGCGGTTTCCAGGAAGCGCAGGCCAAATTTCACCGCGCGAATGCTGCCCGCCAGATCGTCTGGATGACCAAGGTAGTTGGCCTGGAGCTTGACGGGATCGGCGGGGTTACGGCTGCGTAACTGCACCTGGCCACGCGCTTTGGGTTGTAGATAACCGACCTTGAGTGACATGCCGTGGATCGCCGGTAGCGGTTCGCCGGGCACGTCGTCCCAACTGTCGAGTATCGGCAGGAAATGTACCTGCACGTCTGGCCTGCCATTGCCTTGGGAATCGGCGAAGGCGGCCCCCTCCAGTACGTTAGAGGTCAAGACGCCGCTGCGAAAAGCCAGCCACTCGGCACCGTGACGCAGCGCCTGCAAGCCCCGATCGGCACCGAACAGGCTGACAGGTTCACGGGTGCTGACGTTAATCGATATATGCAGATGGTCGTGGAAGTTTTTGCCCACCGGCAGATCGGCCAGCGGTGTAATACCCAATTGCTCCAGATGTTCGCGTGGGCCGATGCCGGACAGCATCAGGAGCTTCGGTGAGCCAACTGCCCCGGCGCTGAGGATCACTTCCTGGCTGGCGTGGGCGACGATCTCATTGCCACCGTTCAGGCTGTAGACTACTCCAGTTGCCACGTTGTTTTCGAAGGTAACGCGGTGTACCAGCGCGTTGAGTTTCACCACTAGGCGCGAGTTATCGCGTACGGCTTGCAGATAGGTACGGGAGGTGCTGGCGCGTTCGCCATTATGGGTGGTGGTTTGGTAGAAACCCACGCCGTGCTGGCTTGCGCCGTTAAAGTCGTTGCGATAGGGCAGATCCAACTCCTGGCCTGCGCGGATAAACGCCATGCTGAGCGGATGGCGGTAGCGGTTCTCGCTGACCGGCAGCAACCCTTCGTTGCCGTGATACTCATCCGCCAGGCTTTCATTGGCTTCGGCGCGTCTGAAGTAGGGCAGCACGTCCTGATAGCTCCAGCCAGTACAGCCATACTGTTGCGCCCAGTCGTCGTAATCCTGCGGTTGGCCGCGCAGATAGATCATACCGTTTACCGAGCTACTGCCGCCCAGCACCTTGCCCTGGGCGATTTGCATGCGGCGGTTATTGGCGTGCGGCTCTGGTTCGGTTTCATACGGCCAGCTTTTCTTGGCGATGATCTTGGCAACCCCGGCGGGCATTTTGATAAACAGATTATTGTCGTCGCCGCCGGCTTCCAGCAGCAGGATGCGGGCCTGGGTACGGCGGATGAGCTGTGCCGCCAACACGCAACCCGCCGAGCCTGCGCCAACAATAATATAATCGAAGTTATTTTCTGACATGACCGTTCCCTGTGCGTGGTGGTTAGAGACTGTCATGGCAGAGTAACTCAGAGGAATAGTAGGTCAATTTGCGATCGTTAATTTATTAACGAATATCACAATAAATTTACATTACAGAATTCAGCATCAGTTTAACTGGCTGAAATATAAAAATACCGTGCGTTTTTTTGAATAATGTTGATGTTAATGATTTTTGAGGGTGATGTGTTCTCTCCCTCACCCCAACCCTCTCCCCAAGGAGAGGGAGCCAGTTCAGTGATGCGATTAGTCATCAGATTAAAATTATGGCTAGGGAGTTGTTGCGAAATTAAGGTCAGGCGTAGGAGCTAATCTATGGCACATTCGGTCCCCTCTCCCTGTGGGAGAGGGTTAGGGTGAGGGGGCATTGCGGCGGTTAAAGTGACTTCAGCATGGTGACTTCGCAGTCGCCGTGGCCGGTATTGCCCATGGCACAATCGATATGCTCAAAACCAAGATGCTCATACAGGCTAATCGCCTGCTGCAACGTGGCGGTCGTTTCCAGATAGCAGCGGTTGAACCCTTGCTGGCGTGCAAACTCCATCGCCTGTAGCGCCAGGCGTTTTGCCAAACCTTTGCCACGCAGCACCGGCAGGAAATACATTTTCTGTAATTCGCATACGTCGATGTCACCGCCTTGCAGCGGCGCAACACCACCACCACCGGCAATCTGACCGTCTATCTCCACGACCCAGTAGGCGCTGCGCGGTTGACTATAGAGTTGGAACAAGGCATCCAGATTGGGATCGGAAACGGTATAACCTTTATCCGCCGTCAGGCCATGTTCGGCGGAGACTTCGCGAATAACGTGAGCAATAGCTGCATTATCGTCGGCCGTGATTGGGCGTACCAGAAGACGCACTGGGGTGGCTGTTGTCATGTTTACACTCACCATAAAAGGGAACCTGAGGGGACCCGGAATTTCGTTGTTATTACGGAATGCACCGCATCAATATTACTTTGTAATACCACTTAAGCCAGGCTCTTGGCAATGCCGATAAAAAAACAGCGGGGAAAAATCACCCGCTGTTTTTAATCGGTAGTTTGCAGAATTACAGTGCAGCGATAGTCGCCTGCTGTTCCTGTAGCTTCAGCTTGCCTTCTTTGCAGGCTGCCAGGCGTTCACGCTCTTTGGCCACTACCGCTTCCGGTGCGCGAGCCACAAAGCCTTCGTTGGACAGCTTGCCTTCGATAGAAGCAATCTCACCATCCAGTTTGCCCATCTCTTTCGACAGACGCGCGATTTCTGCGTCCTTGTCGATAAAGCCTGCCATTGGGATCAGCAGTTCGGCACCGTCGACCAACTTGGTGACCGAAACCGGGCCTTTCTCACCCGCAGGCAGCAGGGTGATGGAGCTCAGGCGCGCCAGGCGTTCGATAAAGCTCTGGTTTTCCTGCACGCGGCGCTGAGCGTCACCATTGGCGTTACGCAGCAGCACTTCCAGCTGTTTGCTTGGCGCGATGTTCATCTCGGCGCGGATGTTACGCACCGCGATGATCGCCTGCTTGATCCACTCCAGATCGTTCAATGCCTGCTGGTCTTCCAGCGCGGCGTCAAAGGCCGGGAACGGCTGCAGCATGATGGTGTCTGCGGTTTCACCGGTCAGAGGCTTGACGCGCTGCCAGATGGTTTCGGTGATAAATGGAATGATTGGGTGCGCCAGGCGCAGCAACGCTTCCAGCACGGTGATCAGCGTATTGCGCGTGCCGCGCTGTTCCGCTTCGCTGCCGTTGATCACGACCGGTTTGGTCAATTCCAGATACCAGTCGCAGAACTGGTTCCAGGTGAATTCGTACAGGATGCCCGCCGCGATATCGAAGCGATAGGTGTCCAGCGCCTCACGGTAGGCTTTCACCGTGCGGTTGAATTCGGCCAGGATCCAGCGATCGGCCAGTGACAGCTGCATTTCGCCACCGTTGAAGCCGCAGTCATGCGCTTCGGTGTTCATCAGCACAAAGCGGCTGGCGTTCCACAGCTTGTTACAGAAGTTGCGGTAGCCTTCCAGGCGCTTCATATCCCAGTTGATGTCACGGCCAGTAGAGGCCAGTGCTGCCAGGGTAAAGCGCAGGGCGTCGGTGCCGTGCGGTTCGATGCCGTTCGGGAACTGCTTCTCAGTGCGCTTGCGGATTTTCTCTGCCAGCTGCGGCTGCATCATGTTGCCGGTACGTTTCTCCAGCAGATCTTCAAGCGAGATACCGTCAACCATATCCAGCGGATCGATGACGTTACCCTTCGATTTGGACATCTTCTGCCCTTCGTCGTCGCGGATCAGGCCGGTCATGTACACGGTCTTGAACGGAACCTGTGGCTTGCCGTTTTCATCTTTAACGAAGTGCATGGTCAGCATGATCATGCGGGCAATCCAGAAGAAGATGATGTCGAAGCCGCTGACCAGCACGCTGGTCGGGTGGAAGGTCTTCAGATCCGGGGTCTGCTCTGGCCAACCCAGGGTCGAGAAGGTCCACAGGCCGGAGGAGAACCAGGTATCCAGCACGTCTTCGTCCTGGTTCAGCGCCACGTCGGCACCCAGGTTATTTTCGCGACGTACTTCTTCTTCAGTGCGGCCAACGTACACTTTGCCTTCGGCGTCGTACCAGGCCGGGATGCGGTGGCCCCACCACAGCTGACGGGAGATACACCAGTCCTGGATATCGCGCATCCAGCTGAAGTACATGTTTTCGTACTGCTTAGGCACGAACTGGATCTCACCTTGCTCAACCGCTTCAACCGCGACTTTGGCCAGCGGTGCGGTACGCACGTACCATTGGTCGGTCAGCATTGGCTCGATAACCACGCCGCCACGGTCGCCGTAAGGCACGGTCAGATCGTGAGGTTTGATCTCTTCCAGCAGGCCGAGTTCGTCAAAGGCGGCAACCACGGCTTTACGCGCAGCAAAGCGCTCCAGGCCACGGAACTGCGCTGGCAGCTCGCCGCTGTAGGCGGTGCTGGCTTCGCCCAGGGTGTCGAACACCTCGGCCACTTCTAGGATGTCACCGTCGAAGCTCAGGATGTTGATCATCGGCAGGCCGTGACGCTTACCCACCTCATAGTCGTTGAAGTCGTGTGCCGGGGTGATTTTCACGCAGCCGGTGCCTTTCTCCATATCGGCGTGCTCGTCACCCACGATGCGGATGCGGCGGCCCACCAACGGCAGAATGATCTCTTTGCCAATCAGATCCTTGTAGCGTGGATCTTCCGGGTTTACCGCTACGCCGGTATCACCCAGCACGGTTTCCGGACGGGTGGTGGCAACCACCAGGTAGTCTTTGCCTTCCGCCGTTTTTGCCCCATCGGCCAGCGGATAGCGCAGGTGCCACATGGAACCTTTGGACTCGCGGTTTTCCACTTCCAGATCGGAGATGGCGGTGCGCAGTTTTGGATCCCAGTTCACCAGGCGTTTGCCACGGTAGATCAGGTCTTCTTTGTACAGGCGGACAAACACTTCTTTCACCGCGTTGGACAGGCCTTCATCCATGGTGAAGCGCTCGCGCTCCCAATCCACGGAGTTGCCCAGACGGCGCATCTGGCGGGTGATGGTGCCGCCGGACTCGTCCTTCCACTGCCAGATTTTATCGATGAACGCATCGCGGCCATAATCATGGCGGGTTTTATTTTCTTCTGCGGCGATCTTGCGCTCAACCACCATCTGGGTCGCGATACCGGCATGGTCGGTACCTGCTTGCCACAGGGTATTTTTACCCTGCATGCGCTGGTAGCGGGTCATGGTGTCCATGATGGTCTGCTGGAACGCGTGGCCCATATGCAGGCTGCCGGTGACGTTCGGCGGCGGGATCATGATGCAGAAACTTTCCTGGCTGGTATCGCCATTCGGTTTGAAATAGCCCTGGCTTTCCCAGTGATCGTACAGCTTCTGTTCGATCTGGGTTGGGTCATAGGCGGTATCGAGATCGGTGTTGGTCTTTTCCATTTTTATTTCAAGGTTCAGTTAGTTGGCGGCGTGGCCGTGGTCAAATGGAAGCCGACGCTGCGATAGGCTTTGTAACGTTCGCGCGCCAACTGTTTCAAGGTGTCTTCGTAAGGGACGAAGTCTACCACTTCATGGAAAGCAGTAGCAAAATCTGCAAACTGCGGCAGCAGGGCGATCAGCAGATCGCGCGGGGCATTGCCGCGTTTGCCTGGCCAGCACAGCTCGACCGGCGCGCCAAAGTTTGGCCCTTCGCCTGCGAGATTGTGCGGCACAAATTGGTGTGGTTCACGTTGCCACAGGGCTTCATCCAGCCGCTGGGCCTGCTCCTGGCTTTCACAGGCGATCAGCACCCGCTTGCCAGCGCGCCATCTTTCGGCGGCAACGGCACAGGCCACAGCCTCGTGTGCACTGAGCGCACCAGCGGGTTCTGCGTGTTCAAGAAGGTAGAACGTTGCCTGTTTCATGATTCAATTCACCGTGGCCAAAAAATGTAAGGGCACAGCGTGCTGTGCCCTCGGTGATTATACCTGAATTACCGCGCGGATTTAATCGTCGCCGTTCAAGCCGGCACGATTGAGCAGGAACTGCGCCAGCAGGGCTACCGGGCGGCCAGTGGCCCCTTTGGCCTTGCCGGAGCGCCAGGCGGTACCGGCGATATCCAGGTGCGCCCAGCTGTACTTGCGGGTAAAGCGTGAAAGGAAGCACGCGGCGGTGATAGCACCACCAGGGCGGCCGCCAATGTTGGCCATATCCGCAAAGTTGGAATCCAGCTGCTCGTAATACTCATCGCTCATCGGCAAGCGCCACGCACGGTCACCCGATTGCTCGGAAGCGCCGATCAGCTCGTGGGCCAGCGGATTGTGGTTCGACATCAGGCCGGTGATGTGGTGGCCCAGTGCGATCACGCAGGCACCGGTCAGGGTGGCGATATCAATCACCAGCTCTGGTTCGAAACGCTCAACGTAGGTGAGGGTATCGCACAGCACCAGGCGGCCTTCGGCGTCGGTGTTCAGCACTTCTACCGTCTGGCCCGACATGGTGGTCAGCACGTCACCTGGGCGATAGGCACGTCCGCCCGGCATGTTTTCACAGCCAGCCAGCACGCCGATCACGTTCAGCGGCAGGTTCAGTTCTGCGACCACACGCATGACGCCGTACACGGTTGCTGCACCGCACATGTCGTATTTCATCTCGTCCATGCCATCGGCAGGTTTGATCGAGATGCCGCCGGAGTCGAAGGTCAGCCCTTTGCCTACCAGCACGATCGGCTTAGCGTCCGGGTTAGGATTTCCCTTATATTCCATCACCGACATCAGCGATTCATTTTGCGAACCGGCACCGACCGCCAGATAGGCGTTCATCCCCAGCTCTTTCATCTGTTGTTCACCGATGACACGGGTGGTGATGTGGGTGCTGAAGGCGTCGGCCAACTGACGAGCCTGTGAGGCCAGATAACCGGCGTTACAGATGTTTGGTGGCATATTGCCGAGATCTTTGGCGGCCTTGATGCCGGAAGCCACGGCCAGGCCGTGTTGGATGGCGCGTTCACCGCTGGTCAGTTCACGGCGGGTTGGCACGTTGAACACCATTTTACGCAGCGGGCGACGTGGTTCCACCTTGTTGCTCTTCAACTGATCGAAGGTGTAGAGCGTTTCTTTGGCCGTTTCTACCGCCTGGCGCACCTTCCAGTAAGTATTGCGGCCTTTTACGTGCAGCTCGGTCAGGAAGCAGACGGCCTCCATAGAACCGGTGTCGTTAAGGGTATTGATGGTTTTCTGGATCACCTGCTTGTACTGGCGCTCATCGAGCTCGCGCTCTTTGCCACAGCCAATCAGCAAAATGCGTTCGGAGAGAATGTTCGGCACATGGTGCAGCAGTAATGTCTGCCCGACTTTGCCTTCCAGTTCGCCGCGGCGCAGTAGTGCGCTGATATAACCATCACTGATTTTGTCGAGTTGTTCTGCGATAGGTGACAGGCGGCGAGGTTCGAAAACACCTACTACAATACAGGCGCTGCGCTGTTTTTCCGGGCTACCGCTTTTTACACTGAACTCCATGCACTCTCCTGAATCTTAAAGACAACGACGAAAGCTACGGCTAGAATGACCTGCTCCGCCAAGATCTTCCGTCATTGAGTTAACTAACTAGGTTAACCTGAACGGCGTAAACGTTCTGTTTTGGCTACTATAGGTCTGTTCCTATAGGATGGCCAAACAGCTTGATGTTCTAATACTATTTTAGCTGTGAAGGTTGCCACATGATGAGAAAAAATGGCGGATTAGCGATGAAACTATCGATTTTCCTGCAAAAAGACAAGTTTTCACAGGCGTAATAAGCGTGATCATCATTAGATATCTGGTACGGGAAACGCTGAAGAGCCAAATTGCCATCCTGTTTATCCTGCTTCTGATCTTCTTTTGTCAGAACCTGGTCAGGGTGTTAGGTGATGCGGTCGACGGCAATATCCCGACAAATTTAGTCTTATCCCTGCTTGCATTGGGTGTGCCGAAGATGGCGCAGCTAATCTTGCCCTTAAGCCTGTTTCTTGGCCTCTTGATGACGCTTGGTCGGTTGTATACCGAAAGCGAAATCACCGTTATGCACGCCTGCGGTCTGGGGAAACGGACCCTGATCAT
The DNA here is from genome assembly GCF_001692375.1 of Serratia sp. 14-2641. Classification (NCBI taxonomy): domain Bacteria; kingdom Pseudomonadati; phylum Pseudomonadota; class Gammaproteobacteria; order Enterobacterales; family Yersiniaceae; genus Serratia; species Serratia sp. 14-2641. The sequence goes on from NZ_LXKR01000022.1 coordinate 84,185, forward strand.
TGCCGCTATGGTGTTGGCGATCTTTACCTCGGCGGTGGCTGCGGTAAACGTCTTCTGGGTCGGGCCATGGGCGGCCAGCCATCAGGACGAAGTGATTGCCGAAGCCAAAGCCAACCCCAGCATTGCCGGGCTGGCTGAAGGGCAGTTCCAGCCCTCACAGGATGGTAACGCCGTACTGTTTGTCGGCAGCGTAAAGGGCAACACCTTCAACGACGTGTTCCTGGCGCAGCTACGCCCGAACGGTAACCAACGCCCTTCGGTGGTGGTGGCCGAGCATGGAATGATCAATCAGGGCCGCGACGGATCGCAGGTTGTCACGCTGGACAAAGGCACCCGGTTTGAAGGCACCGCATTACTGCGTGATTTCCGCATTACCGACTTCAACGACTATAAAGCGGTTATCGGCCATCAGTCGGTCACTATCGATAATACCCAGTCCGAGCAGATGTCGATGCGCACGCTGTGGGAATCGAATGAACCGGATGCGCGCGCCGAATTCCACTGGCGTCTGACGCTGGTGGTTTCCGTGGTGCTGATGGCGCTGCTGGTGGTGCCGCTCAGCGTGGTCAATCCGCGCCAAGGCCGCGTGCTGAGCATGTTGCCAGCGATGCTGCTGTATCTGATCTTCTTCCTGCTGCAGACCTCGCTGCGTTCCAATGCCGGTAAGGGCAAGCTGGATCCGCTGGTGTGGATGTGGCTGGTGAACCTGGCGTACTTCGCGATTGCTCTGGCACTTAACCTGTGGGACACCGTGCCGATGCGCAAACTGCGTGCACGCCTGAGAGGAGCGGCCTGATGTTTGGTGTACTGGACCGTTATATCGGTAAAACGATTTTCAACACCATCATGATGACGCTGTTCATGCTGGTTTCGCTTTCCGGCATCATCAAGTTTGTCGATCAGTTGCGTAAAGTCGGGCAGGGTGAATATTCGGCGCTGGGTGCGGGGGTGTATACCCTGCTCAGCGTACCAAAGGATATTGAGATCTTCTTCCCGATGGCGGCGCTGCTAGGGGCATTGCTCGGTTTGGGCACCCTGGCTACGCGTAGCGAACTGGTGGTGATGCAGGCTTCTGGCTTCACCCGGCTGCAGATTGCTGGGTCGGTGATGAAAACCGCCATTCCGCTGGTCTTGCTGACGATGGCAATCGGCGAATGGGTGGCACCGCAGGGCGAACAGATGGCGCGTAACTACCGTGCGCAGCAGATGTACGGTGGCTCGCTGCTCTCTACCAAGAGCGGCCTGTGGGCGAAGGACGGCAACGACTTTATCTACATCGAACGGGTGGCAGGTGAAAAAGAGTTGGCTGGCGTCAACATTTACCACTTCAACGATCAGCGCCGTTTAGAGACGGTCCGCTATGCCGGTACCGCAGATTTTGAAGACGGTGCGTGGCAGCTTTCGCAGGTGGATACCTCCGATCTGACCAATCCGAATCAGGTCACCAGTACCCAGACGCTGACCGGGGTGTGGAAAACCAACCTGACGCCGGACAAGCTGGGCGTGGTAGCGTTGGATCCGGATTCGCTTTCCATCAGCGGCTTGCACAACTATGTGAAGTACCTCAAGCAGAGTGGCCAGGAGGCCAGCCGTTATCAACTGAATATGTGGAGCAAGATCTTCTCGCCGCTGTCGGTGGCGGTGATGATGCTGATGGCGCTGTCGTTTATCTTTGGCCCGCTGCGTAGCGTGCCAATGGGTGTGCGAGTGGTGATCGGTATCAGCTTCGGCTTCCTGTTCTACGTGCTGGATCAAATTTTCGGCCCGCTGAGCATGGTGTACAGCATGCCGCCAATTCTGGGGGCCCTGTTGCCAAGCTTGCTGTTCCTGTTGATCAGCCTTGTTTTGCTGCTGAAGCGGAAATAGTCAGGCCCAATAGACTGGGCCTGTATGCAAATCAAAGCCGCGATGCGTTCAGTCACCGCAGCAGAGGAAAGACGGGTGGGAGAGATCCTACCCGTTTTTCGCTTAGAGTGCAGAGGCGCTAGAAGGGAACAGTGCAAAGGCTTCGCTGCAATCGTAAGGCTCCTCGGATCCATTACGGTTATCCAGCACTTCAAACTCTGCGGCACCGTTGTCCGCGGCTTCCAACAGCAGATCCGCCAAGGATACCGGGCCAGGTCCCATCAGGATCTGGGCATAAGAAGGCGCGGCAGGGATTGTTGCCGAGGCTTTGCTAGCCAACTGTGGTGAGCTGTCAAACACGGTGTTATCGAGCACAATGTTTCTTAATGGCAGATCCTGGCCATCAGAGCTGAAGCCCCGTAAGGTGACCCGAACGTTATCTCCGTTGTAAATGGAGTCTGGCGTATCCACGTAGTGGTAATTCTTGATGGTGACATCTTGAATATCGGGGTAGGCCTGGCCGGTTTTTTTGCTGTAGTAGGTATCTATGGTCAGTGCTTCCTGAGCGCGGCGGATGCAAATGCCATCATAGTTGATGTTCCTCACTTCTCCTCCAACGCTCATGTCGGTTTTGATACGCACGCCGACGGCAAAGTCAGCATCATGGCCGTCAATGCTCATATCCCGAATTTCCACGTCTTTGACCGCGCAGTCGGTTTCACTGCCGATTGACATACCATGGGTGAAGTAGAGGCGGTTATGCAGAATTTTGACGTTGCTGACGGTGTAAATAGGCAACTGCCCTGCATACTTCTCGGCAATCGGTGGGACACAGGCATTGCTGCTGTGGGCTTTGATGGCGATACCGTCATCACCGGTACTGATGTGGTTGTAGGCAATCAGGACATTCTGCGATTGGCCAGGATCGATCGCATCGGTGTTCTTGGTCGTATCCGGGGTAAAGCAGGTGCTTGCTCGGGTATAGTTAGGGGAACCCGATGTCGCAGGGGTTGTCCCTTTCGGGCAATCATAGCCTGGAACCGTATAGGCCAGTGAAGGCGTTAACACCTTCACGCCCCAGACGACCACTCCATTGACCCCACTGGGGACAAAGTGGAATTTGGGCGCATTCTGTAAGGTGATCTTATACAGCGTGAAGTTCTGGCTGGTCGGCTTGGCGGAATTCTTGTTGGTGACCTGAATTAGCCGCGGGTTGTTCTGATTGGCGCCGGAAACGGTTTTGGTTAATGCACCCACATCCCACCAGGTAAGGATATCGGCATATTTTCCGCTGGTGAGCACTGCTCCCCCTCGCCCGTCGATAATGCCTTCGCCAATCACGCCACTGTTTATTGCATCGGTGGCGGTAATCAATGCGTTACAGCCATTATCGGCACTGGCGGTTTCGCCACAGTTATTCTTACCGGCAATCTGGTAATCCACCGGGCTACGTGAGGCAAACAGGGTGATCCCTTGATCTACCCAGAGCGTTACGCTGCTTTTTAGCGTAAGTGGACCGCTCAAGAACGCATTCTCTTCGTTGCTGCCTGCGACCAATTTAACGGCACCGGTGTTGCAGGCGTCGATCGCGGCTTGAATACGCTGGGTATCGGGTTGGGAATTATTCACGTCAGCATCAATGGCTTCATCCAGTAGCCCTTTGGCATTCTGGTTCAGTTCGGCTGAGAGTGTTTGGCAGACTTCAGGCATTACCGGTTCTTTCCCGGCTAATTCTGGATCGTTAATGGCTGAGGCTGGCCAGGCACCACTGCGGTCAGCGACAGGTTTCTCAGTTTCAGGGGGAACAACGGGTTTAACTGGCTCAACAGGAGAGGCGATACTACCATCCGAGTTATCACAACCCGTCAGGGCCAGCAGAAAAATTGCCATAGCTGATAATGACTTGATATTTCTTTGCATGATTTATCCCTAATAATGAAACAGTGTTTCGAAATTAGATATTGTCTTGCAAAATACGTGACTGCAACTATTACATATCTGGATTATGCAGTGTCGAATCATTAGCCAGCATTACTTATTTATGGCGTCAATCAGCCCCTTACCGCGCTACCTTGCCGCTGCGCTGTAAGGGGCTGAGATCTTACATCTGCGAGAAGATGTTCATAATGACGCCGCCACCGATGATCAGCGCCATGGCGAATATGGCTGGGAGATCCGGTTTCTGCTTGTAGAGCAGCATCGAAACGAAGGTCACCCCGACGATGCCTAAGCCGCACCACAGCGAGTAAGCGACGCCCACCGGGATAAAGCCCATCGCCTTGGTCAGGGCGAAATAGCACAGGCAGTAAGCGCTAATCACCAGCACCGAAGGCCCCAGCTTTTTAAAGTTGTTGGTTTTTTTGATCATCGAGGTCCCGGTGATTTCTGAACCAATCGACAGTGCCAGCCACAAGAAGCCAATGTTAAACATAGTTGATACCCTTATTCTTCGGAGGAGCCCATTTTGGAGAAGAGGTTCATGATCACGATGCCGCTGGCAATCACGATCATGCCGATAATGGCTGGCATATCAGGGTGTTGGCCGTAAAACACCATGCCCAGGCTTGAAACCAGTAAAATCCCGGTGCCTGACCAGGTGGCGTAAGCCAGGCCGACAGGGATGTATTTCACCGCGTTGGATAACGAGTAATAACAAACGCAATACAACACTACGATCAAGCCGAGTAATAACGTCTTGGTGGTACCTTCGCTGTTATCAAACATTTTTAAGGTAGAGGTGGCCGAGGTCTCGGAGAAGATGACCAATAACATCCATACCCATGCTTTTGCCTTGGAAGACATAGAGTTCGCTCCTGATAAGTAATGATTTATATAAATTTAAAATTTGAGACTTATATTAATTACCCCTCACCCCAACCCTCTCCCACAGGGAGAGGGAGCCGAGTGTGCAACAACTTGGCTACGGTGCTGGTTTTTTTTAATCACTCTTGTTACAGATTAACTTTGGTACCTGAATATCACGCCGCTCCAGCTCACTTGAAAATAAAGAGGAAATCGCAGCAAACTCGATCGCCCACTCATCCAACTTGCGTCACCGAGTTTTCAGACCCACTCGATCGGTCCCCTCTCCCTGTGGGAGAGGGTTAGGGTGAGGGGACTCTCTTCGGGGTAAAAGCCCTCACCTAGTTCTGTATTATTTTTTTCCTCGGCTATATTCCAATGCCAAATCGGTCAGCTTGGCTCCCGGTGGTGAACGACCATTGAGCCGCTTGAGTTCGCTTAGCGTTACGTAAGCCTGTGGCGGCGCTGCCAACGGCTCCGTGGCGGCAGGCTGGGCCGATAGCATCCGATCCAACGTACAGAGCTCAATGCCCTGGGCCGCCAGTTTTGGCAGATAATCTGCCTGTGGGGCGCGGCTCAGGCCTTTCAGCTGATTTAATTCGCTGGTCGGGTTGCAGTTATAATCCAGCGCCATAATTGGCCTGCCGCTCATGCGGGCCAGATGAATAAACCGGGCAGCATCAGACTGTAATAAACCATTGGCCACTTCTGCCGCCGTCGCGAAATCGAGAAAAGGAATTAATACCCGCTCAATATTATCCAACGCGCCGGTTTGACCGATTTCCGCCAGCGAAGTTATTGGCCCTAGTTGGCTCCAATCTGTTTCTGCGTGAAACTGCCGGGCATTATCGCTAAACAGGATCACCGGCGAGAACGCTTGGCAGTGCTGCAAGCGCGCGCGGATAATTTCGTGGTAACCATCCGCTGCGGTTAACAACACCAACGCCCGTGGCCGCATCCGTGAGAGCACTTCACTGACCAACTTATCGATGATTTCACGCTGCATCATATTTGCCGCCTTAGGGAACGATAACCACGTTGTCACCGGAAGCCAGCCCGGCGGCGTTGGCTTCATCGGTATCAATGTGCAGTTCCAGAGCAAAACTGGCTTTGATCCGCACGATGACTTCGTCAAAGATCAGCCCACGCACGCCTGCCGCTTTCACCCGCACCTTCTGTCCGTTCTGCACGCCCAACCTGGCGGCATCCTGCGGGTTCATATGGATATGGCGCTGGGCACAAATCACCTGTGAATGCAGTGAAACATAGCCCGCCGGGCCAGCCAGCATGGCGTCACCGGAGGCGTTCAGATTGCCGGATTCGCGTACCGGAGCCTTCAGCCCCAGGGTAAAGCAGTCCGCCTTGGAGATTTCCAACTGAGTACATTCGCGCGCTGGCCCCAACACCCGCACCTTGGAGAGCGAGCCTTTCGGGCCGACGATCATCACGCACTCTTTCGCGGCGAACTGCCCCGGCTGGCGTAGCTCTTTGCATGGCGTCAGCCGATAACCGGTACCAAACAGCGTTTCAATATCCTGCTGCGACAGATGGACATGCCGGTTAGAGACCCCAACCGGGATGGCTAGGCCGGTGGGAGAAGAATAGTTCTCTGCCAGGTTATGGCGGATCCTTTCCAGTAACGACTCATTAAACATACTGTTATTCCTACCCGATCTCAGAAGCTGTACGGTTATTTAGACTCTTTCTTGCCGCCGGTGCGGGCGGGTTTGTTGTCGGCAACAGGGGTTTCGACTATCGGCGCTGCGGCCTCTGCCTGCGGGGCGGCCACTTCCGCTACTGGCGCTGGCGGCTCTTGCTGCACCTTGGCCGCTGGCGGCGTAAGCTCCTTGCCTTTCAGCCCGCTCAGCAGCGCGACGACCTGTTTTTCCGGGCGGGCAATCACCAACTGGCCTTTGATAAAAGCCGGTTGCTTGATCACTGCCACACCGCTGTCGATGGCGGTTTTCACCGCGCTGATTTCACCGGCAAAGAACACGCTAACCAGGCCAGAACCAATCTTCTTGTACCCAAGGACTGTTACCGCTGCGGATTTACAGGCCGCATCGGCCGCGTGGATCGCGGCGGTCAGGCCATAGGTTTCAATCACTCCCAGGCTTAAGTTCATCTCAATCTCCTTAGTGCCTTACCAGGCGGATATCAAAGTCAAAGCGCTGGAAAAAAGCCGCCAGTTGGTCCAGTTCTTCATTGCTGTAACTTGGGTCGTCTTTGACCGGATAGATCATGTCGAGCCGCTGGTATTTGTTTTTACCCAGTTGGTGATAAGGCAACACGTCGATACGGCTGATATTGCCTTTGCGTGCCAGGGCCATGACATAGTCAATGGCACCGGTGATGGCGTCGTAAGAATCGTTATAGCCGCGTACCAAAGGCATGCGTACCACGATGTGGCTGCCCAACTCCACCAGGCGCTCCAGGTTTCTTTTTACGCCTTCGTTGCCCATGCCAAACAACGCTTTATGCCGTGCGCTATCGATATGTTTAATATCGAACAGGAACATATCGGTGCAGGTCGCCAGCTTTTCATAATTGGCTAGCGAGGTGGTGCCATTGGTTTCGATGGCGGTGTTGATCATCTGTTTTTTGCATTCGGTCAGCAGCGCGGCCGCAAAGTCGGTTTGCAGGCTCAGCTCGCCACCGCCCAGGGTGACGCCACCGCCGGAGGCATGATAGAAATCGACGTCCTGCAGGATGATATCCATCAGCTCCTGCACCGTGACGTCCTTGCCCATGATGTCCAGTGCGCCGGAGATGCAGACTTCTTCGCACTTCCGGCAACCGATGCAGTCTATGTTGCGATCGAGGTGGTGCTTGAGATCGCTTTGTGCGTTTTGGCGCTGGGAATGGATCCCCACCGGGCAGACATCAACACATTGCCCACAGTCAACGCACTTATCATGTGAATACATCACCTGGAAATTGCTGGTGAGCCCCTCGGGGTTGGCGCACCAGGCGCAGAGGATGTTACAACCTTTGAAAAAAATCAGGGTGCGAATACCGTCTCCGTCGTAGATCGAGTATTTCTGGATATTGAATATCCGACCCTTTTTCTCCAGCGTGTTATCCATTCTATTTTCCCCTTTCTTCGAAGGCTGATGGGATAAGACATCCCTGTCTTATCCAAGGCTAAGGTCAGAACTTCTCAATGACCGTACGGCTGATAATTTCGTCCTGAACTTCTTTGCACAGCTCGACGAAGTACGCGCTGTAACCCGCTACGCGGACGATCAGGTCGCGATATTTCTCTGGCTCCACCTGTGCCTGCTTCAGCACTTCGTTATCCACGTAGCTGAACTGCATCTGGCCGTTGCCCAGAATGGACGCGGTACGCAGCAGGGTGATCAGCCCGTTCTTGCCTTCCGGGGTATCGAGCAGCCCTTTGAGGAACTTGAAGTTGTGCACCATGCCGATGTTCATGGTTTCCACGTTCATCTTGCTGACGGACTTGATGATGGCGGTTGGGCCCTGTTTGTCCGCACCTTGCGTCGGGCTGATCCCGTCGGAAAGCGGCATCCAGGCCAGGCGGCCGTTTGGCGTCGCGGCGGTCAGTTCACCGATCGGCGTATTGTTGGAGATCGACAGGGTGCCGTGGCTCAGCGTGGAGTAGAGCATCTTGTATTTACGGCACTCGCGCTCGGTCCACTCGGTGATGTCCAGCGCGTACTGATCGACCGTGTCATCGTCGTTGCCGTACTTCGGCGCGTTCAGGCAGTCGCGGCGCAGCTGTTCAAAGCCTTCAAAATTGGCCAGCAGCGCGTCACGGATCTGCTCCAGGGTGTATTTGCCATCCTGATACACCAGCTTGCGGATCGCGGCCATGGAGTCGACATAGGTCGCCAGGCCGGAGAAGATCAGCCCTGGGCCGTGGTTGATCACTGCGCCACCGGCGGCCACGTCTTTACCCTGTTCCATACAGCCTTCCACCAGCAGCGACATCAGTGGTTTTGGTGCCACGTCGCGGTGGACTCGCTGGCTGATCACGGTGCCAATAGCCGACAGTTTGACGATGTGCGCGATCTGCGCCTTCACCGCATTGTCGAACTCTTCGTAGGTTTTCAGGGTACTCAGCTCACCGGTATCCAACCCTTGATAGCTGTCGAACAGCACCATGCGGCCACGGTTGAGCACGAACTCGATGGCGATCGGCCACTGGGTATAACCGGTAGAGGTCCACTGATAGATGCGGCCGGATTTTTGCGGCTCTACACAGCCCATCAGGCAGTAGTCGCGCGCGTCTTCAAAGTCGAAGCCCTTGCGCAGCATCATCTTGATGTGGGAATCATCAAAGTGGCAGGCCGGGAAGCCCATACCCGCTTTCACCACGTCGACGATCTTTTCCATGTACTTCTGCGGTGACTGGTTATGGATACGGCAGGCCAGCGACGGCTGGTACACTTTGACAAAGCGTACGGCGTCCATGATCAGATAGGTCAAATCGTTACAGGCATCGCCACCGCTGCGTTTCTGCCCGCCGATAGTCAGGTTGATAAACGGCTGGTAGCCAGCGAAGTACTTGGCACCCAGTTCGCTGGACATCCACATCAGTTCGGCACACTTGATGATGAAGGCCTGCAACAGTTCCAACGCCTGTTCCTGCGTCAGGCGGCCAGAGGCGATATCGGCCTGGTACATTGGGTAGCAATACTGATCCAGACGGCCCAGCGACAGCCCGGTCTGGTTCTCTTCCACTTCAAACAGCGACTCCACCGTCCAGATGCTTTGCAGTGCTTCTTGCAGGGTCTTCGGTGGGTTGGCTGGGACGTTTTCGTTGGTTTCTGCGATGGTCAGCAGTTCCGCACGGCGTGCCGGATCTTGCTCAATGGCGGCCAGTTCACGGGCCTTGTCCGCGATGCGCTTGGCATAGGCCACCACGCCGTCACAGGTTTCAATGGCCGCTTTGTAGAAGTAGATCTTGTCGATATCCGCCGGGTTTTCCATGCTCAGCGCCGCGAGGTGCTGTTGGGCATCGGCCTTGATGCCGTTCATCCCTTTGGTGAACAGCAGGATGTCGTAGCCTGGGCAAGTATCGCCACCGCCGTTAATCTGGTGGTAGGAGAGGTCGCTGACAAAGGTTTCGCCGCTGAAGGCCCAAACGCCCGCTTCGCGGTACTGCGCTTCACAGATCTCATCGAGCGAACGGCCTTCCCAGAACGGTACGATCTCTTCGCGGATCGTCTTCTTGTCGGCCTCGGAGATAACAAACGGATCCTGCGGGCGGGTGCCCATGGTGTCTAGCTCGTCACGCACCCAGCGCCAGGCGATATCCGGTGAGAACGCCCCGGCACGCGGTTTGCCGCACGGATGGCCGACGATCAACTCATCTTGCTGGATCAGGATCGGTGCGGTTTCACAGGCGGCGCGGAAAGACTTGGCGCGCAGCAGAATGGTTGGCAGACCCGGGTTGTTTTTCGCCATCTCGGTAAAGGTGATGGCGCGATAGATAGACACACTTGGGCGAGCATCGAGGTAGTTGTCACGCAGGCGTTGCAGGCGTGGTGTCAGCCCTTCCATCAGTTTGTGGGTTGCCACGTCTTGCGCCGAGGCTGCCACGAACGGGGCCGATGGCGCACTGTACTGTGGGCGAGCACCCGCCTGGCCAGCGAACAGTTTCACCTGCAGGTTGCTGTTGAGCGTCATCAGATTGCTACGGGCTGCCAGCAACATGGCGGAAAGATCGTTGATCACCAGTGCCGGATCGTCGAGGCGCACGCCTTGCAGCATGGCGTCAAACATCGGGTAGCCGTCCAGCTCACGCGGTGCGCGCACTTCGGAAAGCTCACACAGTTTCAGCCACAGGCACTCGACGATTTCGTAAGCCTGCTCCGGCGTCAGCACGCCACGGGTAATGTCCTGTTGATAGAAGCTGTACAGCAGCTTGTCGAAGCCGCCTGGGTAAACCGCATAGCTGCCGTTTTCCAGGTGCAGCGCCAGTTGGAAGAAGTAGAACGACTGGCAAGCCTCTTTAAAGCTGCTGGCCCCGTAAGCCGGGACTTTTTTCAGCATGGTAGCCGCTTCTTGCAGCTCCGCTTTGCGGTACGGATGGTTTTCTACCGCCGCCATGTTTTCTGCCTTGCTGGCCAGCTTCTGCGCCAGATGCATCGCCGCATTGCAGGCGTAGATCATGGCGCGGCATTGGTTGACTTCGTCTAGTCCAGAACGGCTGACGGCGCTGCCGATGCTTCTGGCACGGTCTTCCATTTCGGCTTCGATGGCGAACAATCCTTTGGTGATCACCGCCAGATAGTCTGGTGAGGTCTGGCCAAACGCGGTGAAGGCCGAAGGACTGCGCAGTTCGCTTTCGCTGTGGAACACGGCGGCGCGCGGCGTGGAGGATTGGCTGCCGATGATTAACTCATCGGGACCTATGTAGCCGGGCAGTTGCTTGACCAGCTCATTGAACAGCTTGGCATTCTTGACCAACTGCGGCATGCCGGCCACATCGCCACCCAGCGTTTCCAGAATGGCGGCACGTTCGGTGCTGATGGTGCTGTTTTGGGATAAGAGTCTTTCTGCCAGCAGTTTTACGCGTGGCGTCAGTGAATAATGGGCCATGTTCAAATCTCTCCTGATGTCCTGCGGCTTTCACACAAATTGGCAAAATCCGTTGACTGTAATGAGTGCGTTATTGAAGCTGTACCGGGCCGCCGCTGTAGGCGAGGCGGAACAGTTTCTCCAAATCTGCCGCGTTAACGTCGCGCGGGTTGGTTGGCGTGCAACTGTCGTGCAGCGCCTGTGTGGCCAGTTCGCCAAGGCAAACCTGAAAGCGGTGTTCCTCTACCCCTGCGGCTTGCAGATTGGCCGGTAGCTGCATTTCCTGTTTCAGCGTTTCGATCGCCACCAGCAGGCTGTTAACGCCATCACGAACTGAGGTGCTTGGCAGCCCCAACAGGCGAGCCAGGGCGGCATACTTGTGTGCGGCCGGGGTATCGCAGTTGCCGTCAACGTCGGCATTGAAGGCGACCACCGATGTCATCAGCAGCGCATTGGCCCGGCCATGGGGGATGCCAAACATACCGCCGAGGGCGTGCGCCAGACTGTGGGTAATGCCCAACGAGGCATTGGTGAACGCCATCCCGGCCATGCATGAAGCGTTGTGCATTTTTTCCCGCGCTGGCAGGTTGCTGCCCTGTTGGTAGCAGGTCAGCAGGTGGCCGAACACCATCTGCACCACTTTTTCGGCCATTGCATCGCTGAAGTCGCTGGCCTTGCGGGAGACATAAGCCTCCAGGGCATGGCACAGCACATCCATCCCGGTATCGGCGGTAATGCTGGCCGGCACCGACTTCACTAACTGAGGATCGAGGATGGCGATGTCGGGCAGCATGAACTCGTCCACCAACACCAGCTTTTGGCTGCGGGACTTGATCACCGAGAAGCTGGTGACTTCGGAACCGGTGCCGCTGGTGGTGGGGATGGCGACAAAGCAAGGCTTGCTACGGCCGCTGTCTTTACGGCAATGCCACAGCGCATACATCACCGCCTTGGCGGCATCAATCACCGAGCCGCCACCCAAGGCAATCACCAGGTCCGGATAGTCGTCATCCATCAGCTTCATGCCGCTGACGATGGCGGAGATATCCGGGTCCGAGGCCACCTCGTCATACTGACGACAGCGGATCTGCTGCTGTTTGAGCAGGCTGGTTACCCGCTCGGCCAAGCCAAACTTCACCATCGCCTGATCGGTGACCAAAAACGCCGAGCGTCCAGGCAAGCTGCTCAGAGCGAGCAGCGCATCCTCACCGAAATGGATTTTTGGCTTAATCAGAAACTCATTCATGCCTACTTCCTCTTACTCTTAACGCTCCCGGTGAACCTTCTCGACAATGGCAACGATCGACATGGCCTTGTAGCGGTCTTTACTCAGTGCGAAATACTCTTCCACCAACACCAGATCGTTTTCACCGGCACCGACGCTGTCGACGGCGACGTAAGTGCGATCTTTGATGGCTTCCAGGTCGTCACCCAGCGCCGTGACCAGCAGCAGATTGCTGCCGCGTAGCTCGTCACTTTTTTGCGTGGCCACCACATGGCCGGTTACCTTTGCGAGGATCATGTTTTCACCCTTGGTTGATGTGTTACCGGGACAGGCGTCCAAGCACTTCCGTAATGATCCGTTCGACGTTCTCTTCGGTGATGTCATTGGCTGCGGCGTTAACCACTGCGCGGGTGACCGCCCCGAAACGATCGTCGCCCTGGGCATACAGCGGTGCCGGTGCGGCCTGTGGGGCTACCGCTGCCGTTGGAGCTGCAAAGCGGTTATCGTCGAAGATGCTGGTGCTATGGCTGGTTGGCACGCTGCACGGTTGAGCTGCCGGTTGTGGTTGGCGCAGATCCTCGATGCTACGAACGCCATAGCCGACCTTACGTACGTTCAGCAGGTTCATCGGGCCGACGTTGTCCGAGCTGGAGCCGCCACCGACGGCACCGCAACCGAGCGTCAACGCAGGTATAAGATTCGTGGTTGCGCCAATGCCTCCCAGCGCGGCGGGCGTATTGATCAGGATGCGATGCACCGGTTTTTGCAGCGCAAACTCGCGGATCACCTGCTGGTTCTGGGTGTGGATGACCAGCGTATGCCCCAGACCTTCGTTGGTGAGTAGTTCAACCACACGGTCGCAGGCGCTCATCCAGTCTTCTTCGATGTACAGCCCCAACACCGGGCAGAGTTTTTCACGGGCGTAAGGGTTTTTACGCGAGACGCTGTTTTGTAACGAAATCAGCACCCTGGTAGTCGCAGGTACGCAGAATCCGGCGCGTTCGCTGAGGTAGATGGCGGTCTTGCCCACCACTTCAGGATTAATCATGCCGTTCGGGCGTAACAGGATGTTGGCCAGGCGGGCAGACTCATCGTCGTTCATGAAGTAGCAGCCCTGGGCCAGTAACTCGCGGTGTACGTCCTGATAGATGCACTTTTCCACGATGATCGACTGCTCAGAGGCGCAGATCACGCCGTTATCGAAGGTTTTGCTGGTGATGATGTCCTTCACCGCCTGCTGGATATTGGCGCTGCGTTCGATAAACGCCGGGCCGTTGCCTGGGCCGCCGCTGATGGTTGGCGTGCCGGAACTGTAGGCCGCACGAACCATGCCTTCGCCGCCGGTAGCCAGGATCAGTGCGACGTCTTTGCTGTGCATCAGGGCTTTGGTGGCTTCCAGCGTCAGCTGGGTCAGGCCATCAACGATACCCGCTGGGGCACCGGCCTGGAGCGCGGCCTGTTTGACGATCTCAATCGCCCGCTGGCTGCACTGGCGTGCATTAGGGTGCGGGGAGAAAATAATGGCGTTCCCGGCCTTCAGCGCGATGAGCGTCTTATAGAAAATGGTTGAGGTTGGGTTGGTGGACGGTACCAGGGCGGTAATAACCCCTAACGGGACGCCCACGTCCATGACTTTATTCTGCTGATCGTCACGAATAATACCGACGGTTTTTAAATCCTTAATATGCTCAAAAACTTTTTCAGAGGCGAAAATGTTTTTTAACACCTTGTCCTGCCAATTGCCGAAGCCGGTTTCTTCATGGGCCATCTTCGCCAATTCTTCGGCATGCCTGGCCGCTTCGCTGGCAATATGTTTAATAATGCCGTCGATCTTTTCCTGTGAATACTTGGCAAACAGCAATTGCGCCTGTTTGGCATTTTTAATCAGCGTGCGAGCCTGCTGAATGGATTGTAAATCCGGATCTAATGTGGTCATTAGTCTATTCCCCTGAATAGGAGTTTAATTTTTTACTTGCTGTAATCGGGTAGAGTACTTATCTGCCACTGCCGGTAATCAGGCTGAATTACGCCTTATGCTGTGAGGCGATTTTCTCAATATCATTATGTGGGCGTGCAATAACCCGTGATGAAATGACTTCGCCAATCCGGCTGGCGGCTTCAATACCGGATTCCACCGCCGCATTAACGGCACCCACGTCGCCTTTCACCATCACGGTGACCAGGCCGGAGCCGACGTTTTCATAGCCAATCAGTTCAATATTGGCAGCCTTACACATGGCATCGGCGGCTTCGATAGCTGGCACCAACCCTTTGGTTTCGATCAATCCGAGTGCATCTTTCATCAGTGAATTCCTTGTTATTCGGTGATTTTGTACTGCGAGATGATTTTCTGGATATCGTTATGCGGGCGGGCAATCACCAGTGAGGTAACCACTTCACCCACGCGCTTGGCCGATTCGATACCGGAATCCACCGCCGCCTTGACCGCGCCAACGTCGCCTTTCACCATCGCGGTAACCAGGCCGGAACCGACGTTCTCATAGCCGATCAGTTCCACGTTGGCCGCTTTGCACATCGCATCGGCGGCTTCAATACAGGCCACCAGCCCTTTGGTTTCAATCAATCCTAATGCGTCACCCATGATCCGTTCTCCTCAGAAGCGTTGTTTACGCTTTATGCTTAATCACGATTTTGTTGATGTCGTTGTGTGGGCGGGCGATAACCAGTGAAGTCACTACTTCACCCACGCGTTGTGCGGATTCCACGCCGGAATCGACGGCGGCTTTTACCGCACCGACGTCACCTTTCACCATGGCAGTGACCAGGCCGGAACCGACGTTTTCATAGCCAATCAGTTCGACGTTGGCCGCCTTGCACATGGCATCCGCCGCTTCAATACAGGCCACCAACCCTTTGGTTTCGATTAAGCCTAATGCATCACCCATTGTTGTTTCCTCCACAAAGCCGGTTTATGAGTTGTCATCTGCTGTGCCGTTCGGCCATGAGGGGATCAAGGTTTCCGACGGCTAAGGGCACTATACCCCTCCGGCAGTTATTCAAAATATAAATTCATTAATCGATATATATTTAGTTTTTTGTTCTAATAATAAGCGTTAATTTATCCTGTTTTTATCTGTTTACTCTGATAATCAGCCCGATAATAGTTCTGCTCCCTGGCAAGAAATGGCGGGTTTTGGCATTCACTCAAGGGCGGAAAATAATGTTAAATCTATGGTTATCAAATGGGTTTTTTAGGTAGCGGAGGGTCTTACAGACTGTGGGGCAGCGCAGGTTTTTGCTGTGACTGTTTGAGGGGCTTCACGTGCTACATATTGACCGCCGTTGTTGCTGATAGCACCGTACTGGCGCCCTCTCCTTTTTGGAGATAGGGTTGGGGTGAGGGGAAATAGCGATCGCCGAATAACCGACAGGCATTATGACTATCAGGGGTATTTTTAGGGGATTGTAAGGGCTAAGGGAGGCTGGCCAGAGGCTTATGACAAGGGGGAACAGCTTTGCTGGGAAACGGGCGCTACTCTAACTGGCTGCCGGGCTTCAACGCGCAGATAAACAGTGGGGAGTTGATCGAACTGAGCAGCACGGTATCGGCGTTGATTTTTTCCATCGCCAATTGCAGGCCGTCGTGGCTGTCTGACATTTCCCGCATAAAGTAATCAAAGATCACGTCGGGTGATTGATCGATAGAGGACTTGCTGGAGACCCAGCGGTTGATCTGATAATAGCGAGCACTTGGGGAAACGCGCTTGCTGGTATAATCAAACTGTACGTAGCGTTGTAAATAAAGCCAGCCTGCCTCTGAGTCTGAATATCCTTCCACCACGATGGAACCTTTACCTTTGACATTAAAGTTAAAGTGGATATTGACGTTGACGGATTCAGTGACGGTGTCTTCAAAATGCATAATGGCTTTGGTTGAGCAATTTAAAATATCATCGCGCCGGATAACATTATGCTTAACGGTGATAAATAGTGAGACCAGTAGCAATATGATAGAGACGGCAAACAGCCTTCTCCCCCAGCCCAGTGTTTTCATAATTTATTTCCATGAATAATAAAAATAGTTATCGCAGTAGCTGAATGTATTATCTTGATGTTTGGCGCAGTGTGCGAGAAATGTCCGGCCTAAACCGTTGGATTGCAGCTTATCACCATAAAAGAACAGAAAACGTTCGTCTTTATCATACTTTATGTTCTTTTTTTCTTTGACGGCAATAAAGTTTTTCAGGTAATTCTCGCGCATTCTTGGATTTATCATGGCGTCGGTGGATAACACCTCAATGGGTTCCTGCGCGACGGGGGTGAAGACGAGCGGGGTCAGGCTGCCGTTGTTACTCCACGACCAGCCGATCAGCGCGATGGCCAATAGGGATATCATCGCCCCGGCATAACCCCAGTAGCGATCGTTGCTGGTGATGGCCGCTTCAACCGGTACTGGCTCTGGAGCTACCTCGGCAGGGGATCCCTGTTCGCTGGCATGTATTACCGGATGCAACAAGGAGTCATCGATCACCTCGATCGTCAGCTCTGGGTTGATTTCCAGCCGGCCCCGGGCCACGGTGACGATCACGTTCTCAATGCCGTAACGGCGGAAGGCTTTGCGCAGGATGCTCAGATACTGGTTCAGATTGCTGTTGGAGGACATCAGCCCGTTGTCGTCCCAAACCCGCTGCATCACCGTATCGCGGCTGATCACGCCAGGATGCTGGATCATGAAGAACAGCAGGGCGTTGGCAGTGATGGTGAGCTGGCTATCTGACTTGCCGCCGTCGTCCAGCTTTAGCGAGCCTTCGGTGGCGTCATAAATAAGAAAGGCATTAATTTTATATTTCATTATCGCCCCTGGGTGATTGGCTGCCCGCGAACCGCGGAGGTTAAAGCTCCTCGAAGGTCATTGCCGCCAGCCTCGTCACCAATGCAAGCCGCTCTTCCGGCGTCATAGTGACTCCTTCCGTGAGTTCAGAAAGCCATAGGCCGTCTGCACCATAGCGCACCAGGTTACCTACGTAGCTGCGATCCAGTTCATCGGCGTTGGCCAGATGTTGTAGCACCCAGTCCCGCCAGCATTTACGCAACACCATTTCATGCGGCATGGCCAGCGACAGCAGGGCCAATTGACGGCTGGTGTCGGTTTCACTGATGCCTGCCAGGTACATCAGATAGGCCCGGGAGAAGCGCCCGCGCGGGTTATCGTCCACGGCCATCAGTGCCATAATGCCGCGATCCATCACCGCCAACAGGCGAATAAACAGTGCGTGGATCAGCTCCTGCCTGCCGGGAAAGTGGTGCAGCAGCCCGCCCTTGCTGACCCCAGCCTGTTTGGCGACGGCGTTTAGCGACAGCGCGGCAATCCCATCTTTGGCTGCGATGATACTAGCGGCTTCCAGCAACTGCTCTTGCAGTCGTTCCGGGTCTTTCTTGCGATGCACGTGGGTATTCATGCGGCGATCATACCGACCAGCCGGTATGTCATTTTTGATCGAGGTCAATCCGCTTCCCCTAAAGGTCTGACCAATCCTGAATAATGATAGGTAGGTCAAACTATTTTAGTTATCAAGGAATTAGGAAAGTTTTTGCTAGCTTAATCAGGGTGGGAGCTAACTGGAGCGTTAAGGCTGACAAGTGGCTCGGGCGGCTCCCTCTCCCTGCGGGAGAGGGTTGAGGTGAGGGGCTACAAGATCCAGTCCAGCAGCAAAATACCGACCAGGCTGATGGCCCAGGCTATAGTCGTGGGCACTGACCAGACCATCATCTGCTGCTTAACGTCCTTAATCCCCATCATCCTGTTGACTACCCAAAACATGCTGTCGTTAAAGTAGCTGAAGAACAGCGCGCCCATGGTGGCGGCCTGCGCGGCGGCGAGCATATTGACGCCGGGCAACTGGCTGACGATGGGGGCCGAGATGGACGCTGCGGTGATCATGGCAACGGTGCCCGACCCCTGTATCAAGCGCACCAGCGTAGCGATAAAGAAGGGGATCAACACCGGAGACAGCGGCAGATTGGCGACGTGCTGAGCCAGCAAGGTGCCAGTGCCACTTTCACGCAATACCGCCCCTAGCGCGCCACCGGCACCGGTCACCAGCAGGATAATCCCGGCGGCCTGCAAGCCTTCCTCCAGTCGCTCCAGCGTCTCGTGCTTGTCTACCTTGGGCATCAGGGTGTAAACCGCCAACAGCACGCTGATGGCCAACGCAATCACCGGTGCACCGAGGAAGGCAAAGGCTTGCCCCCACAGGCTTTCCCCCAGCCAGGCCATTCCTTCAGCCTTGGCCAGCATAGTGTTCACCGCGTTGATAAAGATCAGCACGATGGGTGCGATGATTGGCAACAGCGATAGCGTTAAGCTCGGCAGCACCTTGGCCTCTTTCTCGGCCAGATAGCGCTGGTGGGCGGTCCGCAGATCTTCCGGCTCCTCATCCTGGTTTTCCGGCGTAAAATCAGGGTAATAGGTACCGAGCCAGCGCGCATAGATCACGATGCCGATCACGCAGGGAATGGCCAGCACCAGCCCGGCCAGCATCATGGCGCCGATATCCACGCCGAAGATCCCCGCGACGCCTAATGGGCCAGGGGTTGGCGGCACCGCGTGGTGGGTAATGATCAGGCCGCCAGCCAAGGCTACACCGAGCGTCAACAGGTTGCGTTGCCCCTTCTTGGCCAGCGCTTTGACCAGCGGATAAAGGATGACGAAGGCAGAATCGACAAAGATCGGGATGCTGACGATATAGCCGGTGATCGCCAACGCCCACTCTTCGCGCTTTTTACCCAGCCACTTGATAAAGCTGAAGGCGATCTGCTCCGCCGCGCCAGAAACTTCCAGCACGCGACCCATCATCACCCCCAGACCAATGACAATTCCGATGCTGCCGAGCGTGCTGCCAAACCCTTTGGAGATGGTATCTACCGTTTGCATGGCGCTCAGCCCGCCGCTGATCCCGGCGATAGAAGCCGCCGCCAGCATGGCGATCAGTGCGTGAACCCGGGTGCGCAATACCAGCCACACCAGTACGAATACGGCCACCGCCAAACCAATGATGGGAGTATAAAGTGCCATAATCAGCTCCCGGCCTGTGGCATCTCATCGCGCATAAAGGCGCGGATGACCTGTTGGAAGTTCTCATCGGCGAAGAACCCTAACGCCAATGCGCGTTGCACATCGAAGTTGCCTGGCCAACTGGCGACAATGCGGTTGATGGTTTCATCCGGCACAAAGCTCACCTTGGCACGAGCCTTCTCACCGGCTACCTCCTCCAGTGCGGCTAGCATCAGCTCCACCGTGACACTGATGCCAGGCAGGTTGACGATGCGTGAGGTACCAAACTGCGCGGCGGGCAGCGTGGCAGCATGGATAAAGTTGCGTACCACGGTGCCGGGGCTGGACAGCCACAAAGCCAACTCCGGGGAGACCGGGCAGACGGAAGGCTCCCCGTGCAGCGGTTCACGGATGATGCCGCTGGCAAAGGAGGAGGCCGCCTTATTCGGCTTGCCGGGGCGCACGCTGATGGTAGGCAGACGCAGCACACGCGCATCGACAAATCCTTTGCGGGCGTAATCGTTGATCAACAGCTCACACAGCGCCTTTTGTGCGCCATAGGAGGATTGCGGCTGCAAGGCGCAATCATCAGTAACGGTGTCCGGAAGCTGGCCACCAAACACTGCCAACGAACTGGTGAAGATAAACTTCATCGCTGGGGCATTGCGGCGAGCGGCCTCCAGTAGTTGGCGAGTCGCGTCGAAGTTCACCTGCATCCCGAGATCGAAGTCGCTTTCTGCATGGCTACTGACGATGGCGGCCAGGTGATAGAGCACGCTGCACTCACTGTCGATCAACCGATCGGCGGCATCGGGTTGAGTGAGGTCGAGTGCCAGGCAGCGAACTCGTGGATCCGCTAGCGGGGCGTTTGGTTGCTGGATATCAGCCAGAACCAGTTCGTCAAAAGGCAGCGTATTGTCTTGCAGCAGCGCGGCTGCCAAGCGTTGACCCAAAAAACCTGCTCCACCGGTAATGATGACCTTCATGGTTTTATTCCTTTTCCTGTAGGGGTTGTTATCAGAGGTTGATGCTGTGCAGCCGCACGCCACGCTCTTGGAGTTGTTGCTGCGTTTCTGGCGGCAGGGCGGCATCGCAGATGATGTCGTCGAGCGCCGTCAGTGGGCAGACGCGAAACATGCCGTACTTGCCGTATTTACTGCTGTCGGAAACCAGCACCTTGCGCCGGGCCACGTCCAGCAGCGCCTGTTTCACCAGCACTTTCTCCTCGTGCGGGGTAGATAGGCCATGCTCTAAATCCCAGGAGCTGGTGCTGATAAAGGCCACGTCGATATTCAAGGTGCGCAATAGCATGGCGGCGCAGCTGCCGACGCAGGAATAGTTGCGTTGATCGACCCGCCCACCGGTGTGAAACAGGTTGAGCTGTGGGCGATTCATCAGGTGCTGGATAATGGAAAAATCGTTGGTGACTACCGTCAGGTTGAAGCGTTCGGCCAGTTGGCGGGCGATCTCGAAGCTGGTGGTGCCCGCGTCCAGGTAGACCACCTGGCCATCCTCGACCAGCCCGGCGGCATATTTGCCGATAGCCCGTTTTTGCCGGTGATGCAGTTGGGCCTTCTCTTTGTAGGCCAGTTCCTGGCGTAGCGCGTCACTCAGGCGTACGCCGCCGCTGACGCTAATCACCTTGCCTTCTTCTTCCAGTTGATGAATATCACGCCTGACGGTCATATGTGAAACGCTCATCAACTCGGCCAGGGCCACGATGGTGACCAACTGATACTCATGTACATAGCGATAGATAAAATCGCGGCGTTCCGATGGGATCATGCTCAACTCCGGGTCGGTAGCGATGGTGCCGCTGGATGGCTGTTATTTTTTGTTATGTTATTAATATTCAATCATTTGATTTAACAAATAAACGAGGGTTGTCACAGAAGGGTGGGTGGGGGACTGTAGAGTATTTTGGTGAAAAATTATTTGTATTCAATTGGTTGCTATTTTTATTTGCGATAATAGGAGTCACAGAAGGTTGTGATGAAAAGTGTGAGGTGTAACAAAAAAGTGCAGGATGGTGGTGGGGCAGCAGAGTAGATTGGCTGATGGCAGCCTATCTGCCCACTGCATAAAGTCTGCTTCTTGGAAAATTATCCAGCCACTCACAAATCGGCTCGGTCGGCTCCCTCTCCCTGTGGGACAGGGTTGGGGTGAGGGGCGATCGCGGTCGCTGATGAACTCAATTTAGAGTGATAAATGAGCAGAGTAAGCCGAGAAAATCGACGTGTGACGTTTTTTTCAACATTCAACTCGTTGAATGCTTGATAAGTGTTGCGCGAGGCAAGTGGGAAGGTATAATGCCCACGTTTTCCGCATACTACTTCAGTGCCGAAGTGGCGAAATCGGTAGACGCAGTTGATTCAAAATCAACCGTAGAGATACGTGCCGGTTCGAGTCCGGCCTTCGGCACCATTAGTCAGTACGCAAATCAAGTCGCCTTCGAGCGGCTTTTTTTGTGCCTGAAATCCAACATCCGCAAAGCTTTCCTCGCATTTCCTCTCAGCTGAAGCCAATCTGATACAACCCAGTCTAAAACCGGATACATATGCTGGTTCAACATTGCTTATAGACTCATGGCTGTACTATGGAAGGATCATTACTATGGCCCTGACAAGATCCTGACTTGCCTTACAGCTCAAGCTATTAGATCAAAGTCCTGCTCTTACGATCAGGACTTTGCTTTCAGTCTGAAAACAGCCTACAGGCTGTTCATTACAGCGGTTAATTATAGGTGATGGTAAAAACAGTGGCACCGTTTGCGATACCCGCTTTCACATTGCTCTCATACTGAACATATCGGGCTTTAAGCGGGATCACATACGATGAGCCATCTTGTGTCGGTAAGTTATCGAGGTCAAAGCCACCGCTACCGTCAAGATTGATCGAGCTGGTGGCATCCCTCTTTGACAGCTCAATACCAATTCCCGCCGCTGAGTTTGGCCCGCTTTCCAGCTTGGCCAGCAATGGGTTATTCTCAACAACGCCGTGAACGCTGTTAAAGCTGATTGCAACCTGATTAGGTTTATTTGAGCCTTTGGTGATGTCCGTACGTTCGTTATAGTTATAGTCGCCATAACCTACAAAAGGAGGGCAGTCTTTTAACGTAATATCAAAATCCTCCCACTTCGTTACGCTACCGATGCCGGTAAAATTGCTACGCTGGTGCGTACCAAGCTCGACATCAATAACCGATTTGGCCAGCTGGCAGGTTTTGGTATACATAGTGGCTGCACCGCTAAAATTAAGCGTAACGAATACATGATCGACAACGAATGGGGAATTTGAGCCGGAGGAAATCTGAAAAGTGGGAAACGAAGACCCCAGCACCTGTTGAGTTCCAGCAGCAATTGGTCCGGTTTTAACGAGTTCGATCTCAACGAATGACAGTTGGCCTAGCCCTTGGCTCATCGTTCCCCAACCAATATTTGATGTACTTTCCCAAATACCTGGGAATACCGCGTTCCAAATAAGCGAACCGGAAACGTAAAAAATAGCACCGATACCGGGTACATTGGTCGGGAAAATATCCTTATCACCAGAGCGAGTTGGCGCTCCTGACGGTGTGGCAATCACCTCGACCTTGTTATAGGTATGCATTACAGCCTTCTCTGAGTTTGTAATCGTACAATCATAGCTGGTTGAATAGCCCTTAGTCATGAATTGACTTGCATAGAGTACCTTGCCAATCGGGGCGTCTTCCCCAACCGTTGACATACCTGGCCCGACGACCGGTATCGTCACGTTTTCATGGAAAAGCTTGGTGAATTCACAGGTTACCGCCTGCGCCTGTAGCGCCACCAGCGCCAGAGAGCCGCTCAAAAACCGGCCAATCGGCCTGGCATATTTTCTTAGCCCCGAAAGTAAGCGCGCCGTGGTTTTCATCATCAAATCCTTTATTCTGCTGTTAACGCTGTGGTCCGGATTAGCGCCCGTCGTTTCGGCCACCCGGCAATGTCTTTATGCCGCCGTTACTCGCAGCGCGAGTTAAACCTGATGGCATTGCTTTTTTCCAGATCCGCATTGGCAGGCAGCATATAGCGTACCTGGCACTGTTGGTCCGGTGCCTGGCCCCAAACGATCTTTATGGTGCCCTCTGTTGACGGTACGCGGGCAAATAGCCGCCCTCCTTGTCCAACAACGCCGATACGCCGTGCGTCGCTGTCAAACGCTTCCGCGCCGAACGGCATCGGTTGACCGTTGGCCATCGGGGCGCTGATCAGCGCCGGGTACCCCACGGTGGTGTCATATTTCACTTTCACCACTGCTCCGCTGTAGGGGGCGACCTTCTGGCTGGTCAGATTCAGCTCGACGTTGTTCGACAGCCCCTTGGGGCTGATTTCCACTTCGTTAAGCTGATAAGCCGTCAGATAGGGGATAACCGCGTAGCCAAAGCTGTCCACCTTAATGCCGGGATAGCTCACCATGCTCGCGCCCTTGGCACCTTTAGCTTCGACCAGCGCATAGGTGTCGCCGCTGTATGGCGACAGCGTCACCCCCCCTGAGTGCGCTACCATGGCGCCGCTCATGCCTGCCGACCAGGTTTCGTAATCTTTACCGGTGCCCGCCAACGCGCTCACGGTGGTATACCGGGTGCGTGCCGAACCGTTCATGACAAGGCTACTGCTATTCCTGTTGCTATTGCCTCCGCCGCCCTGCCGGTTATAGCCCGCCGTGACGTTGTAGCTGTACTCTTGTTCGGCGCCCGCCGTGCCTGAGGCAAACAGTTGTTCGTTCGTCGTGTTACCCGGCCCGCGCGTAAATCTGGATCCCATCTGGCTGAAGCCCAACAGGTCGTTCAGTGGGAGCGTCAGGTTGAGCGTATAAGTGTTCTGAGAACGACCAAATGCGTCCTGATTGCGGCTCATGCTCAGGTTGTAGCTGAGATTCTTATAGCGGTTGGTGTAGCCGAACTGGTACTGCCGGTCGGTTGACGGATCATTCCAATAGGCCTGCTGCCATGCGCTGACATAAAACTGCCCCCAACCTTGCGGTAGCGGCTGCGAAGCGCTGACCAACAGACGGTCCTTGGCTCGTTTAAAGGTTCTGCCGCTGCCGTCCCCTGAGTATTGCTCCGCCGTTGACATGGCGGTCATAAAGTCCATAAAGCCTTCGGTGGAGTAGCGGTAAGCGGCTATCGACAGGTTGCTGCCGGTGCTCTGGATGATCTGGCTATACTTAAGCTGGTAGCTTTCCCCCGATATTCTTCCCCAGCCCTGGCCCAGCCGAGGGCGCGCATGAGTGACGTCCATTGAGAAGGAACCGAGTGGGGTGCCGAAAGAGGCTCCGCCCATTATCGCCTGGTAGGCACCGTTAGCCTGAATGCCGCCATACAACGTCATGGCGTTGTTAATGCCGCGCCGATAAGAAGCTTCCAGCAGGGTCGGTTCTCTACGCAGTTGGGTGGAGCGTATCTTGCCGTAGGTCATGCTGTAGTGGTGTGAGCCGGGACGTAGCTGGTTACTGGTCGCTGCATAGGGGACCTGGAAATTCTGTTGCCAGCCATCGGCTCCCTCGATGGAGACATCCAGACTACCGCCGTAGCCGGTCGGGTAAAGATCGGTGATTTCAAACGGCCCCGGTGCTACCGAACGCTCGTAAATGACGTTGCCATTCTGACGGATAACGACCCTGGATGCTGAACGAGCGATGCCCCTGACCACTGGCGCATAGCCCCTGACCGAGTTCGGCAGCATCTGCTCTTCATTGGCTATCTGCACACCACGAAACGACAGGGTATCGAACATCTCCCCTTTAGTGTTGGCATCGCCAATGATCGCCCGCCCCAGAATGGCGGGAATATCCCGCTGCAGGTAGGTGTTGATGTTGTTATAGTTGCCGTTGGTATCCGTGGTTTTGGTATAGACACCGTTGTGGCGGAGGTACCAACCTTTGAGATTAAAACCGCCGTTGATATTGCCGTAGAGCGTATCATTATTTTTGCCGTTGTAGCGGGTGCTGCCAGCATTAAGGTTGTAGCCCAGAGTGGCCGCCGTGATGCCCGTATCCCACTGTTCGGGATTGACGTAACCGCGAGGGCGGTTAACGCGCAAAATCTCCGGCACGTTGAGGTTCAGCGCTTGTTCATTGGCGTCAAACGCCACGCTGCCTTCCGGCAGTAGGTGATTCAGGGCCAGGCAGGCGTCATCCTTGCCTGCCGCTTTCTGAGCCGCGACCATTTTTTGCGCCTCTGGAGTCAGCCGCTCAACATTGATATCCAACGTAGTGAGTGCAGAGGGTTTAACGCAGATATCCACCTGCGGCACCCGTTTACCCTCCACAACCCTATCCCGCACGGTCACATCATCTCGCCCGATGTGGCGGCCATTCACGTTAAGTTCCACGCTGTACTTTCCCGCCGGTGCAAGGTCTTGATTGTAGCGGTTCAGGTCGATGCGCTGCTGGCTGCCGGGGCTCATAAAATTGGGATTGAACTCAATGTCGTCGTCGGCTATGGCCGTTCCGGCGAGTGCCAGCAGGACGGCGGCGGCCAGCGGCGACAGTGAATGATGGAAAAAAGGCATGTGAATTCCTTATCACTAAAACACCCTAACTGGGCGGCGCAATACTCAATCAAGAAAAAGCTCTATTCCTGTAACAGCGCACCAGGCACGCTTTACGCTTCCAGCCAGCGGTTGTTATGGGGCGACCGGCTGTGATGTGGGATTAATGCCACCAAAATCGTTGATGTATGAGGGGTAGATGGTGCTCAAGCTTTTTTCAATTGCGAATACGGCTTTCCCGCCGGGAGCAATCATGCCGCCTTTGCCGATAGGCCGTTTACCTTCTTTATCTTCAGCAATATTGGCCAGTGATACGTAGTACGGCGTCGGGTTGGTTCCCTCCACGCCGCCCTTCACCTTTTTCCAGGTGACAGACTGCCCTGCCTGGTTTGCATTACCCACCAGGCCTGCTGGGCGATAAAAAATCTTGATGCGTGAACGGAACGCCATCTGTAGCTGGTTTTGCTTCTCTTTGTTCAGCGGTGGTACTTCCAGTACGTTGAGCCAGAACACGGACTCTCTATCCGTCGGCAGCGGCTCACCGGTGTACATCAGGCGCAGTGTCTGCCCCTTACCGGCATTGATACGGTTGATCGGTGGTGTGATGGTGAATGGGGCGCGGGCTGTTTCCGGCGATGCATCTGGATCGCCGTCGTCCACCCAGCTCTGTGCCAGAACCGGCTGATTCCCACGATTATCGATTTTCACCATTACTTCGCGCTCTATCGCCGGATAAATAACGCGTGTACCGGTAATGACAATTCCCGCCACTGCTGGGGCCGTCAAAATAAAAGTTAATACGAACGCGGCGGCACTATGGCAAATGGCACGGTGATTCATGATGGTTTCTCCCTGAATGCGGGGAGCGGTCAGTTGCTCCCCGTGTAAAGCCCGTCAATACTCAGTCTTTGGCAAAAAAAGATTAGAAGTAGTTAATGGTAAAATTGACGGAGCTGGCTACCAGACCTGCTGTTGCTGCGCCAGTCGCGTAGTATTCAACGGCGTACGGCAGTGTGGCTGTACCTGAGGTCAGGTCATAGGTAGTTGAAGACGTATGCTGTTCCGGGCTACCTACCTTGATAGCGTTACCGGTTGGGGCGTCAATCAGCTGTAACTGAACGTTGGTAGCAGCAGTATCACCGGTTGCGGTATTGTTCAGGCGGTAGCCGATCGGATCAACAGTTGAGCTGTTTTCAAAGAAGGCCGCTGCATTGGTCACATCAGCTGAGCCGGTACAGTTGCTCAGTTCAATATTAAAACTGGTACGTTTGGCAGTCGCGCCAACAACGCTCAGTTGGCTTTTATCAACGGCTTTCAGTACCACGGTGGCCGGGCTGGCATTACCATCGATAGTGATATCGCAGGTTTTATCGAGAACTTGACCGGTAAAGTTAACGGTACCGTTTGACGCCGCCTGAGCAATGCCCACACCAAAAGTAGCCACGATCGCGGTTGCCAAAAGATATTTACTGTACTTCATAATTAACTCCATTTAAGTATTACATCGTCATTTAAATTTGGAATAGCCAACCTGTTAGCGTGACCTATCATTTAGATTGATTATTTCCTTTTCAGTGCAAACGAAAAAGTGGAATCCGCGTTAGAACGCTTTTATTCCTCCTTATATTTACACTGGTATTCCCACGGTTATCCGAATGAGAATTATTCCCTCAAAAATAAATTCATGTCACCACGATCACTATTTTAGAGGTGGTTATTTCTAGCCGAGTCTCGCTTCATTTTCCCTGAGTGGCGATATGGAGATCGGTGCTTTTTCAAGAGTCCCGGAACGAACTTAAACAAATAAAGTTGCACTTTTGTTATATTTTTTGTTTTGCGATCAAAATAATGTAAGGCTGTTTTCATAACCCCAAGGGGTGAAGGTGGCTCGTCGTTTATTATATAGCCTCATTTCTGCCACATCCCGACAGAGGAGAATGCTGGTGGCACTATTACATGCTCGTAACCCTAATGAAATACTAATTCTACGTCTGATTGCATAAATGTACTTGTTCGATAGGCTCAGCTGTTGGGCCACTTCTTTATGTGACAGCCCCGCCCCTAGGTAAAGAAATACCTCCGATTCTTCTAAGGGAAGTTGATGCCGGGTTGCCTTTTTATTTTTCAATTCATTCAGTATGTTAATGAAGTCTTCTGTCGTTGTTTTCCAAGGGATAAACCAAGGGGTATACGTTGATCCCGGTATAAGGCTGGCCCCATATTTCACCATGATAATAAGGCGGCAGAGCGATAATCCTGGTTTTCGCATTATCTCACGACGCTTGGTAACATTGAATATTGCCAGCACTATAACATCATTAGGTTCTGGATTGAGGATGAAAACATCATGATTGACATTGACATAAATTGACCGTTCTTTAATGGTTCCTGATAAAGTATCTTCTAATCCGTTCAGAAAATAACAATCATCCGAGACAAAATAATATTTCATCAAGTTACTACCTCCCTTAAAGACAGCCTGCCTATGGATATCATATAGACTTAGCAAACAATCTTGAGCTTAAAAATTACAGAGAAGATTCCTTCCCTCTGGCCTTTTAAGTTTTAACTGACTGTAATAATTATTAACAATCGTTTAAATCAATTGGATTTATTATTAACGATAGTCTGCGACTATCAATATCTCTTGATCGATCGGTACAACCGAACGCTGGACGTTGTGAATATCCTAGTCATTTGAATTATTTTATTCACTAGCACAACAAAATGAATTTCTTCATGCTATTTTAAATAGTAGATAATAATCATGAGGTTATGTGTTTTTTAGGATTTTTCTCATAAAAAGTGATTTTTAAATTAAAAAAATAGATAAAACGATTGTGGAATATTCCTATAATCAATGTAGCCAAGAAAATGGAAAGGAAAGGGAGGTTTCTATCCAGAATATGTAAAAATCCAACGGCAAAAAAAGCACTTTTTGTGATCTAAATCAAACTTCAATCTGTTGCGCTAAAAACAAAAAAGTAACTAAAAGTAGGTATTAATTTTCATTGATGTTATGAAAACAATAATTAGCTGGTGTTGAACGAGGGATGTAAAGAAATTCCAGTATGTTTGCTATATTTTTTTGGAGCATTAATAAGGGTGAATTGGTAACTTTTCTCTGTCCTTTTCGCGAGGTCACTCGCGCTTACGGTGCTCACTTTTCATCCTCGACGCCCTACGTTCTCATCGAAAAGGGTGATTGCCTATAACGTCGAGAATGATAAGCCTGAGATGCAGGGGGTATCGGGCATTAAATGCATCATTCGAAATGTTGGCGTGAGATCCAGAGACCACAGAATGCTGTTTTTTTGCCTATCAGGTA
The DNA here is from genome assembly GCF_001692375.1 of Serratia sp. 14-2641. Lineage (NCBI taxonomy): Bacteria > Pseudomonadati > Pseudomonadota > Gammaproteobacteria > Enterobacterales > Yersiniaceae > Serratia > Serratia sp. 14-2641. The sequence goes on from NZ_LXKR01000022.1 coordinate 113,461, forward strand.
CTGGACTAACAGGGAGTGATGCTTATCATACTATCGAGACTACAGATCTAGAGAGTGTGCTATGCAACATATTATTGAAGGTTTTCTCAGTTTCCAGAAAGAGATTTTCCCGCAGCGTAAGGAACTCTTCCGCAGCCTGGCCTCCAGCCAGAACCCTAAAGCGCTTTTTATTTCGTGTTCGGACAGCCGCCTGGTCCCCGAGCTGGTGACCCAGCAAGAGCCGGGGCAGCTTTTCGTTATCCGTAACGCTGGCAACATCGTCCCTTCCTTTGGCCCGGAGCCGGGTGGGGTGTCGGCGACCATCGAATACGCGGTTGTGGCGCTAGGCGTTACTGACATAGTGATCTGCGGCCACTCGAACTGTGGTGCCATGAAGGCTATAGCTTCTTGCCAGTGCCTTGACCCGATGCCTGCTGTTGCCCACTGGCTGCACTATGCGGACGCGGCAAAAGCGGTGGTAGAGAAGAAAACCTGGGATAGCGAAATCGACAAAGTTAACGCTATGGTTGAAGAGAACGTGATAGCCCAGCTCAACAATATCAAGACTCATCCGTCCGTTGCCGTTGGTCTGCGCGACAACGCCCTGCGTCTGCACGGCTGGGTGTACGACATCGAAAGTGGCGAGATCCGCACGCTGGATAAAAATACCAAGAATTTCGTTTCGCTGGCGGATAACCCCGAGGTCTACTTCGAGTAAAAGATGCTTGCTCTTGGCCATGATACTGAATCCACGTTTCGACGTGGATTTTTTTAGGATTAGATCTAATTAGTTGAATATAATTAATAATGTTCGCTTTTGATACTCACTAAAAACCTTAGCAGATTTCCTCGATATGGAGCTGTCCCTTATACACAACTCGGCATCTTGCTGTTTTTTATAGGAGTGACTTTAAACTTGTCAATTTGCCGCCCGAAAAATTCTCTTTAAAATCAGCCTGCTGTGTTTCTAAAATTACGGCCATTTGACCGCAATTTAAGATGGGTACAAGAGACAGTAATATGGAGAGGGGATGGAAAATTCATGTTCAATTTACTTTTCTTGGCTAGTGACGGGTTAAACCGCCCTGCAGCATCCAATGGAATAACTCACTAGTGCGTCTGAAATTCAATTTTTTCATTGCCGCGCGTTTGTGCGAGCTTATGGTCTTCTCCTTGATACCCATGCAACGTGCAACGCTGGCATGCGCTTTACCCTGCTTAAGATGATGTAGCACTTCTTGCTCACGCCGTGTGAGTGGCTCGTGGAGACAGACTTTTGCTGTTTGCTGCGTGTCTTCGGGCGGCGGTTGTTGTGAAAGCAGGATGTTCTCAATGAGGTGTAAAACGGTGCTCACCGATTGGTGCCGGTATAAGATATTGGACGTTGCCACACCACGGTATAAGTGCTGTAGATGAGCATCTTTTCTATCTGCTATAGCAAAATAAAGCGTCGGGCTACAGTCCTCGGAGGAGGAGGCTGGGGCAATGAATGTGCCGCAGCGAATGGCCTGAAAGATAATATCAGCAGTTATTCCATTCGAAGGGCCGGTATAAAAGCGGATCTTTTTATTTTTAAAATAGTTGGATAGGGCCATAACGAGTCCTGCAATGAAAAAATTATCATCGTCTATGATGCGGATGGTCAATGTTTCCATCATCATGGCATTGTTCGTGCTGTTCATGTTCTCTTCGTCCTGGTTTACGCTTCTTGGTTTGAGTCATCAATTTTTTGACGTCACGACTCTTGGCTTTTATCTGCACGCGTATCGACTGATTCCGGTATTACAGTGCGGGTTACGATATTAATCACCAGATAAAAGCCGGCTATGTAGCGGCAGCAATAGGCTAACCAACAAGATGCTCTGCATTCAAGTTAATGACTTTTAATCGCTGTATCTGGTTAAATGATTTGCCTAGTGGTGATTTATCAGTTTTTTATCCTGCAACTTACGCTGGCGACTAGCGTATTAGGCGGTGTTAACTGGGGTGATCCTCAATTAACTTTAGCGGGATGGTATTAATAAAGGCTTAATCAGTGAGTGAAAGATGATTAAGCCTTTTGGTTAAGTTAATCCAATGTTCTAGCACAAACAAAGTGGGGGTTGGTTAACCCTTTAATAAGATATGCATTATTATTTAAATGCTTCGTCTCCATATAGAATGCGACGCCTGGTGCTTCTGGCAACACGTATTCTTGCCAGATTTCGTCTGGTACATTATCTATGGGATGGCGCTCTTCCCGGATAATCATGGCTTTGGAAAAGCCTTTAAATTCGGATTGCTTCATGGTGACAAAAACTCGCCTGGAAAATATATAATTTTTCCCTTCTCCTTTGAGGGAACCCACCGTGAGCGCCTCACTGCTGCCTTCATGGGCAGTGATGATGCTAATATCAAGATTGAGTTCAAGTTTCTTGCCATCCTTTGTCGCTATGTGCGAACTCAAATGAGTATCACAGCGAAACGGTTTCCAGTGCGAGCGGTTGAAATAGTGATAAACGCCACTCAGGATGACAATAACGATGACAAGGCTGGTCAGACCGATAATAATTCTGTTCATGTGAGCCTACTCAACCTGTTTGAAGTTGTTGCAGTTTTTATAGTTTATATCGTTATTCTTGGTGCAAACCGACATAAAATGAACCTTAAGGAATTCGTTGGTAGGACGTGCTTCCATATAATAGATGTCAAGATCGGTCTGCGCACAATCGATCCCTTCATTGGCCAGCATTTTTCGCGCATGTTCAGATTGCACGGGGTCATGCTTACCTTCATTCAAGGTATAGATATGGCATTTATCCAGGATCCCGATGAGCGCAGGCTGTTCATTCTTGCTTAGGGTCACCCATGCCGCCGCCGCCGCGGTGACGCACAGAACAAAGAGAAGAGACAATGCCAGAGTTTTCATTCTGCGTAATGGCTTTTTTGAGCTTGTGTTCACACCGGCCGCTACGACGTTATCCACTGCTGCCGGTTGACTCGACGGCTGAAGTTCAATGTGTTCAGTAGAAGCCAATTCTTTGGGGGGCTTGGTTTCTGGATGGATTTCCGCATCCAATTTAAAGCCTATGCGCGGTACCGTGATCAGAATGTCTTTACTCATCCCAAGTGCCTCAAAGGCTTTTCTCAACTCGCTGATATGGTTGCTCAAGGTGGCGCCGGACGGAGAAAACCCAAAATCCTCCCAGACATGCTTGAGCAGAATTTCACGCGTCAATTCAGTTTTATTATTCTTTATCAACTCGCTTAACAATCTTGTCGCCGGGTTAGATAACCCTACCGTTAGTTGGGTATTATTCCTCAGCATTAATAATCGACTTTCCGGATCGAAAATCAGTGTTAGATTTATTATGTATTTCATGCGGATACCTATTTGATTCTGGTGTACAAACATCAAAATATTCAATACTAAGATTAGTCTTGAAACAAGATTAGTAGAATCTAGGGTAGGTCAGTACTGGCAGTCAACTCCTTTTGAGGAAATTATTTTCCGCCTGAAACAGGGTTGAAATTAAAGGAGTTTTAGTTTTTAACGGGTCGCCATTCCTTAGTTTTACATGCTGATATATTGGTTAATTTTATTTAATTTCAGAATTTTCATCCAATTTTTTGCTATTAATTAGATTTTTTAGCTTTTTAATTTTTTGGGATATATCATATTTCCAGTTGCCGGTAGCTATGACATGGCATGCAGAAGAGAGGCGTAAACCTCTCTTCCATGTGCCGGTTGTGTGAACCTGAATAATTGGCGACTTCACACAAATGGGAATGGACCCTTTAAAGGATAAAGTTGAAATGAAATTGAATAAAATCATGATGGCCGCAGTTTTGGCATTCGGTACTATTTCTGGTGCACAGGCTGCAGATGAAGGACATGGTAAAGTTACCTTCACTGGCTCTATTATTGATGCACCTTGCTCAATTGATCCCAAGTCTGTTGATCAGACCGTTGATCTGGGCGCAGTGTCGAACGTTTCCCTGCTGAATGGTGGTAACTCTGACCCGAAGCCGTTTGAAATTCGCCTGGAAAAATGCAGCCTGGACACCGCTAAAACAGTGACCACTACTTTTGATGGTGCGGCTGGCAAAAATGGCCTGTTGGGTATGACCGGTGATGCCAAAGGCGCCAGCATTGCAATTACCGATGGCAGCAATAACCTGATTGAACTGGGTAAACCAAGCGCGGGCCAGCTGATCAGCGCCGGTGCTTCTGAAGCGACTCTGGCCTTCAGCGCTTATCTGAAAGGCGACGGCGGCGATGATAAATCTATCGTTCCGGGTAAATTCCAGAGCGTGGCCAACTTCATTCTGAACTACAAATAATTTGGCTTGTTGACAGGATTAATCATGTATGCGGGCCGTGCCCCGCATACATTCTTGCCAGAATGACTCGTGGGAGAATGATGAGATGAAACAGCCAGAAAGGCTTTATTCGGCGTTTTGCCTGTTAATGCTGTTACCAATGCAAAGCAGCGTGGCTGCGGCGGGTTGGGGGCGGGTTAACATGCAAGGCGCCGTAATTGAAACGGCCTGCGCCATTGATACCAATAGCCGCGATCAGACTATTGATATGTCAGTAGCACCATTGAGCCAAATTATACGTGATGGGCAAGGCGCTATTCGCCCATTCAGTATTCGCCTGATTAATTGTGTTTTGGGACGCATTGATGAAAATTTAGCGAAGTGGCAACGCTTTCAGGTGACATTCGATGGGCGGGTGGATAATGGATTATTCGGTGTCGATGGGCAAGCTCGCGGCGTTGCGTTACAGCTTAGCGACAGCGAGGGAAATATCGTATCACCTGGCAATCCAACGCCGTTGCTTGATATTACCGAAGGTGACAGAGCACTAAATTATTCACTGCGGCTGGTCAGCAATCAACAGCAATTACGCAGTGGAGAATACACCTCAACCATTAGGTTTAAAATGGACTATTACTGATTGGATGATAATAACGTGGAAAAACGTTAGGTTTTAAATCACCAGATGTGCCTGTCACTTATTTCCTGTTCGTGGAAATACAAAGTTTTTCATTGATAGCGCTGGCGTAAAAATAAGAAGAAAGGGATTGATGAGCATGATAATGCCGAGCTGGAATTTATTACCCTTCCGCCCTCGTGCAGTAGGGATTTGTATTGCCTGCGCGTTGGGTCTTTTTGGGTATTACGCCAGTGCGGAAGAGGTGCAGTTCAATACCGACGTTCTGGATGTAAAAGATCGCGAAAATATTGATCTGGGCCAGTTCTCGCGTGGCGGATATATCATGCCGGGCGATTATATGATGTTGGTGCGCGTTAATAAGCAGGAACTGCCTGAGCAAACCGTTACTTTTTACCCGGCGGAGCAGGACGCTGACGATAGCGCCGCGTGCATCAGCCCGGCAATGGTAGAACAGTTCGGCTTAAAACCGGACGTGAAAGAAAAACTGACCTGGTGGCATCAAGGTGAGTGTCTGTCGGTGGATAGCCTGCCGGGCACGTCGGCGCGTGCCGATTTGGGCAGCGCTAGCCTCACTGTTAGCTTGCCTCAGGCCTATCTGGAATATGCCGCCGACAACTGGGATCCGCCGTCGCGTTGGGATGAGGGCGTGCCAGGGTTGCTGTTGGATTATTACCTCAACGCGCAGGCCCAACGGCAACAGCAGCGGGGGCAGCAGGGATATAACCTCAGCGGCAACGGCACGGTGGGGGCCAATCTGGGTGCCTGGCGGCTGCGGGCAGACTGGCAAACGCGGCTGGATCATCAAACCGGTCGCGGGCAGCCGACGCAGCAGAGCTGGGACTGGAGCCGTTATTACGCCTATCGCGCGGTCCCGCGTTTGGGGGCCAAGCTGTCGGTCGGGGAGAACTTCCTGTATTCCGACATTTTTGACAGTTTCCGGTTTACCGGTGCCAGCCTGATCAGCGACGACAGTATGTTGCCGCCGAACCTGCGCGGTTACGCCCCGGAGATCACCGGGGTAGCACGCACCAACGCCAAGGTGGTGGTTAGCCAGCAGGGGCGTGTGCTGTATGAAACCCAGGTTGCGTCCGGCCCGTTCCGCATTCAGGACATCAATGATGCGGTCTCTGGGCAGTTGGATGTGCGGGTTGAAGAACAAGACGGCAGCGTACAGGAATTCCGCCTCGATACCGCCAGCATCCCGTATCTGACCCGGCCGGGGACGGTGCGCTACAAACTGGCGAGCGGCCGCCCCTCGGACTGGAAACACAATACCAACGGGCCGCTGTTTGCGACCGGCGAGTTTTCCTGGGGCGTCAGCAATGGCTGGTCACTGTACGGCGGCGGCGTAGCGGGCGGTGATTACAACGCCCTGGCGGTCGGTATCGGGCGGGATCTGATGATGTTCGGTGCACTGTCGTTTGATGTGACCCAGTCGCGGGCGCGTTTGGCGCAGTTGGAAGACGCCACCCTAACAGGTGGTTCTTATCGGCTGAGCTACTCGAAAAACTTCGATGAGTACGACAGCCAGGTGACCTTTGCCGGCTACCGCTTCTCGGAGCGGAACTACATGTCGATGAGTGAATTCCTGGATGCGCGCACCTATGGCACGCGCAACCAGAACAGCAAGGAGATGTACACCATCAGCTTCAGCCAGCACTTACGCGATCTCGGGTTAAGTGCCTACCTGAACTACAACCATCAGACTTACTGGGACAGCGCGGCCAACGATCGTTACACCCTGACGCTGTCACGTAATTTTGATATTGGCCGGTTCAGGAACCTGAGCCTGTCACTGACGGGGTATCGCAATAAGTATAACGGTGTCAATGACGACGGCATGTACCTCTCGCTGTCGATGCCGTGGGGGAGCAACGGCTCGGTCAGCTACAGCGGCAGCTATGACCGTAACGACAACACCCATCAGGTGGGGTACTACGATCGGCTGGAAAACGGCGATAGCTATCAGCTGGGCAGCGGCATCTCACGCAACGGTGCATTGGCGAGCGCTTATTACACCCATCAGGGCGATATGGCGCAGGTAAATGCCAATGCCAGCTACCAGGAAGGGCGTTATTCGTCGGCCGGGATATCGCTGCAAGGGGGGGCGACCGCCACTGTGAAAGGTGCGGCGCTGCACAGGTCTGGGATGATGGGCGGTACCCGCATGATGGTGGACACCGGCGGAGTGGCGGATATTCCCATTGGCGGCTATGGCGCGGTGACACGTACCAACCGCTTCGGCAAGGCGGTGGTGACGGATGTCAGCAGTTATTACCGCAACCGGATCAGCATTGATGTTAACAAGCTGCCGGAGAATGCCGAAGCGACGCGTTCAGTGGTGCAGGCCACCCTGACCGAAGGGGCGATTGGTTATCGCCGATTTGAAGTGATCGCCGGTGAGAAAGCGATGGCGGTGATCCGCCTGGCGGACGGTTCGACGCCGCCGTTTGGCGCCACGGTGAAAAACCGCAAACAGCAGGATGTGGGCATTGTTAACGATGGTGGCAGCCTGTACCTGAGCGGCATTAACCCGAATGAGGAGATGACCGTGCGATGGGACGGGCAGGCGCAGTGTGTGCTGACATTGCCGGAGCACATTCCGCAAGACGATTTGGCCAACCTGTTGTTGCCGTGCCGCCTGCTGCCGGCGGAGACGGCGGAATAACGACGGAAACGTATTTAGCCATGGGGCAGGCCGGAGCTGTTTCTCCCCCTCCCCGGCTTTTTTATTGAATTTAAAGAAAGTGAGTAATTAATGATGAACCTAATGAGTCAATCCCTTTATTCGTTGGCGGGCAGCTTGCTGGCCGGGGTGTTGGGCCTTCAGCAGGCCCAGGCCGCGATAGCGCTGGATCGCACCCGGGTGGTGTTTAACGGTGGTGAAAAATCGACCAGCCTGACCATCAGCAACGAAAACAAGCAGTTGCCATACCTGGCGCAAGGCTGGGTGGAAGATGCGCAGGGCAATAAAATCACTACGCCTTTGACGGTGTTACCGCCGTTACAGCGCCTGGAGCCGGGGGCAAAAAGCCAGATCAAGGTGCAGGCCTTACCGGCCGCCAACCTGTTGGTGCAGGATCGCGAGACGCTGTTCTATTTCAACCTGCGTGAGATCCCGCCAAAGAGTGAAAAGCCCAACACGCTACAACTGGCGTTGCAAACGCGGATCAAACTGTTTTACCGGCCAAAAGCACTGAGCAATACCGAAGGTGCGGCCCCTTGGCAGGAGCAGCTAACGCTGACCAGGCAGGGCGACAAATACCAGGTGAACAACCCAACGCCGTATTACATCACCATTGTGGATGCCAGCAGTAAACCGGGGAGCGCCAGCGCCAAGGGCTTTGAACCGGTGATGGTGGCGCCAAAAGGCAAAGAGATGTTGAACGTCGGCGTGGCAGCGCTGGGCAATGCGCCGGTGCTGACCTATGTCAATGACTACGGCGGCCGCCCGCAATTGCAGTTCAACTGCGGTGGTGCTGAGTGCAAGGCCAAGCCCGTCAAGCCAAGCTGATAACCGGGTGTAGAGAGGGAACTGAACATGCAACAGCGAAAACAACGGAGCGGCTTCCTGTCTTGCCCTGAGCGGCAATATCTGTTGGCCAGGGTGGCTGCGGCACTGATGGTGCCAGTGGTGATTGGCAGCATGTTGGCGCTGATGCCTGAGGCCGGCGCGGCGGATAACTGGAACGTTGACGGTGCTAACGGGGTGTTGCATGTGCGTGGTGCGCTGACCGAAAGCGCCTGCCGCCTGGAGATGACCTCGGCTTATCAGGATGTGTGGTTGGGGGAAACCGGCACCGCCCGGTTGGCGCAGATTGGCGCACAGGGCACGCCGGTGGCGGTGCGGTTGCGCTTGCAGGATTGCCTGCGTACCCCGGCGAACAACCGCGATGAGCGCAATGGCAATCTGTTGTGGAGTGCTCACCAACCGGCGGTGTCGCTGAGTTTTGTTGCCCCGGCGGATGCGGATAACCCGCAGTTAATCGCGGTGCGCGGGGCATCCGGCGTGGCGTTGCGCATGGTGGACCAACTCGGCAGGGATATCCGCCTGGGGAGCCGAGGTGCGCCGTTGATGCTGGCTGTGGGGCAGGATCAACTGGACTATGTCGTAAAGCTGGAGCGCACCCGAGCGCCGTTGCAGGCGGGGGCCTATTCGGCTCATGTGGATTTCAGGCTCAATTATGACTAAGGCGGGTGATGTGGAGACAACGATGTTATGCAGGCTGGGGCCAGCGTTGTCTGCGGCGTGCCTGGCACTGATGGCCTGGGGCGGATGTTTCCCGGCCTTGGCGAAAACGGCTACCGCCACGGTGACCGTCAAAATCACGTTGACGGCACCGCCATGTGACGTCAACGACAACAAGCTGATTGAAGTGAACTTCGGCAACGACGTGATGACCACCCGTGTGGACGGCGAGTACAAAAAAATGCCGATCAACTACACGCTGAAATGCCAGGGTGGCGCGTCAAATGCGGTGCGGATGCGGATTGATGGTCAGGGGGCGGCGTTTGACGCCGGGGTATTGAAAACCAACAAGACGGATTTTGGCATTGCGCTGCTGAACAACGGCAAGCGGCTGCCGATCAACGGTTGGTTGAATTTTACTTATCCTGATCAGCCAACGCTTGAGGCGGTGCCGGTGAAGCGCAGCGGTGCCAGGCTGAGCGGCGGGGCGTTTTCCGCTGGCGCGACGATGAAGGTGGAATACCGATGAAAGGTTATTCAGGCATGGTCTTGCTGCTGGCCTGCGGAGCTCTGAGCACCCCAGGGCTGGCGGCGGAGAACATGAAGTTCTACGGCACCCTGGTTGAGCCCCCGGCTTGTACCATTAATAACGGTGGCAATGTTGATGTCGATTTCGGTAACCGGGTCGGGGTTAAAAAGGTGGATGGGGTGAACTATTTGCAGCCGATGAATTACCAGATTAGCTGCGTTCCCGATGCCAATGCCTGGCGGATGACGCTGGAAATCGCCGGAAAAGTGGCGACTTACGACAAGGCGGGCGTCATCACCAATATCACCGATCTGGCGATCCAGATCAGGCAAAACGGCGTTCCCTTCGAGCTGAACAAGCCGATAGCCATCAACCCGACTAACCCGCCACAACTGGAAGTGGTGCCGGTGAAGCGGCCAGGATCGACGTTAAAAGAAGGGGCGTTCGAGGCCACGGCCACCCTGAAGGCGGTTTACCAATGAACGGATGTGAGCAACAGCTTAATGCAGTGCTGATCGCCGGGGTTCTGGCGTTTAGCGGGCAGGTGCAGGCCGACAACGTTCGCCTGCATGGTGCACTGGTCGCCGAACCCTGCGTGATTGCGCCGGGGGACGAGAACGTGCGCCTGGATTTTGGCACGGTGATCGACAAATACCTGTACGCCAATGAACGCACCCACGGGCAGGCGTTCGATATTCGCCTGGGGGAGTGCGATCTGAGCCTGGGGAAAACGGTCAAGGTGACCTTCAGCGGCACGGAAAACCCGAGCCTTAAGGGGTTGCTGGCGATTGATGGCGGCAGCAAGGCCTCCGGCATCGCGATCGGTATGGAAACCCAGGGCGGTCAACCTTTACCGTTGAACAAGGCCGGTGAGGGATACCGGCTGGTTGCTGGCAATAACACCCTGACGGTGCTGGCCTATGTGCAGGGGGAGCCAGAGGCGATTGCCCAGCGGCGAATAGCGCGCGGGCCGTTTAGCGCCATTGCCACCTTTAGACTGGAATATGAGTAAGGCGGCATCCGACCGGCTGGCAGCAGCGGCGCTGTGTTAAGCAACTGCACCATTATTTCAATCTGGCGGGCTTTGAAACGCACCCGGATAAAACCCAATTGGGAAGAATTGAACAAGGCTTTGACTGGCTGGGCGTGTGGTTTACCCCTGAGGGAACCGCCATAGCGCCCCGCGCATTAGAAAATTATCGTATACAGCGCCTGCGGCTTTACGAGCAGGCCAGGCGGCGGGGACTGTCAACAGCAGACTGTGACGCACGGGTGCAGGCGTATGACGTACGGTGGAACAGATGGGCGAACGGCATGCTGCGGCACTGATTCTCCCGACGACTATTCAATACAGATGGATTACAACCGTGAAAATTCTACTTGCGATCATCCTCCTCAACCCTGTTGCCTCGCTGGCTTATGATTCCAAGGTGACCCCAGGCTACGCCGACCCACCGCCGTCTGCCGTCACTGTGACTGACATCTCATATACACCCGGCGTATATTTCCCTGGATTCCAGCAACCAATAGGATCGTGTTCCATTATGATAAACACTGGGCAATACCCGATACCTGGAGGCGCATGGTATCTACACACAGACACATGGATTCCTGATCCCCCCCCTGCTACTACAGACAAAGGGACCTGCCGTGGCGTACATTTTGATGGCATCGACTACAAAGGCTTCCTCGTTGCGCTAGCGGCGTCATACAAGGGCCAACGGGTCCCATTACTGTTCCCGTCGAATCAGCCACATTACTGTGGGATCACCATTTCAGTCACACCCCCACATGGCCGAACCTTCGGTACGGGTACGTTCAGTTGTGACACTGTACAATCACCTGTCATGTGTGACCTACGCGTGACCGAAGACATTAGGCATCAACCCCGGACCGCTGGTCCTGTTCGTTCTCTATCCAACGGATCTGCTGTTATCAATTGTACGGGCACAACATCAGTGTCACTACAGCCCAATAACTCCACGGTCCAACTGTTAAGTGGACAACAAATCCTACCTTCGAAACTATATGTCGGGGCCGAAGGTAACATGCGGTGGCAGGGGACTGTTGTATCCGCCGTGACGATCAGCCTCATTAGTGTTATCGAAGGATACTCTGAGTCTCCCGGACTATACAGCGGGAGTACGGTGCTGACTGCGTCATGGGATTGACGTACTAAACCGAAACATGACTGAACAATGTCACCCTGAACGTGGGGAGACTCCCCCACGTCGCCCGTACCGTGACATCCTGGGGTGTAAATCGGGCAGCCTAACCTCACCCTGTATTATGACTTGTAGTCCGACAATAGACACCTCAGCAAGTGATGGACTAACTGGGAGATACATACTCTAAATGCGTTCGAACTGGGCTCTAACACATCACCAGTTTCCCTTATTGGGCGGATTACCCCAGATGCAAACATGGTTCGACTGGTTTCTGTTGACATATCGGTGTGTCTGATAGGACGCTCGTAACAATACGGTCAATCTGTGCGTCTGCCCCAATGCTGACTGTCTTATGGACGCGCCGGGCGCATTAGTTCATCATGCATCGACAATTGGTCGCACCAAATCGGAAACGGATGGCAAACTGGTTGTACAATGTAACAGGACAGCCAGCGTGACTTTCCATGTACAGAATACTTCTGTGCAACTCCGTGGGAACTCCGATCTACAATTAATGCTGGCACCCAGACGGGTAAACGCATAACTACAATTGTCGACCCTGTCGCCAACGACAGTCTCTGGAGTACGATCGATGATTTAGCTGAAACGGCTGGGACGTACAGTGGTTCCACGTTTATCACAGTACCCTGAAATTTAATGACACTAGTGGCCAGCATGTCTGCCCCGATTAACCTATTTGGAGTAATCATCCCAACGCGGGCCATTGCGATAATAGTTCATACTTGTTTACCACGGACGTGGATCACTGGCACTCGATAGCTATGTCTTTGACTCACCCATCGTTGCCGTTGGTCTGCGCGACAACTCCCTGTGCCTGCACGGCTGGGTGTACAACATCGAAAGTGGTGAGATCCGCACGCTGGATAAAAATATCAAGAATTTCGTTTCGCTGGCGGATAACCCCGAGGTCTACTTCGAGTAAAAGATGCTTGCCCTTGGTTATGAAACTGAATCCACGTTCCGACGTGGATTTTTTTAGGGGTAGATCTATTCATACGCCTCGTTCAGGCTTTGCTCCTACGTTTCGTTCTGTCGTATAGCCGATGTTATCTGCAGTGTTATCACAGTGTTGGATGGCGTGCTGAGCATGCCAGCTGTTATGAGCGACTCTCTGGACGGGCTGCCTGGCTATGAGTAGCACAGCTCCTGAAAGGGGTAGGGGACAGAAAACTCGGAGCCTTCTGCCTGGCGTCCTTATCTGCTATATTCGGCAAGGTAGAAATTATTTAAGCAATCGGGGGTAGGTCGTTAATGGAAAACGAAGAACATATTAGTAACATTATTAAAACGCACCTCGAAGCGACATTAAACGATCTCGGGGAATTCATCTGGGCGTATGTGGTGTTATCGAAAAAAGATATGTCCTGTATCTTTGGGGTAACCAACTATCCGGGGGAATGGGTAGAGCATTATAAAGCCAATGGTTTACAGTATACCGATCCGGTGGTGATCACCGCGCTAAACCGGCTAACGCCTTTTTCCTGGGATGAAAATCTGATGACGGGCGGAGGTTTTCATTTTTCCGAACTCTTCGAGCGGGCCAGGAAATTTGGGCTGAATAACGGCTATACGTTTGTATTGCATGATTATAATAATAACCTGGTCACGTTATCTTTTATTCTTGCTCCTGAAACCAGAGCGGAATTAACCCAAACGCTGATCAAGAATAAAGGTGATATTTCTGTTTTACTGGCGTCAGTGCATGAGATCTACCTAACCCTGAATTCGCTGTCGGAAAAAAACGCCTCTCGTTCGGAAAAAAGCGCCCAATTTACCGAACGGGAAAACGAAATCCTCTACTGGGCCAGCGTGGGCAAAACCTATCAGGAGACGGGGATGATCCTGGGGATCACTACGCGTACGGTCAAGTTTCATATGTCCAACATCGTCAAAAAGCTGGGAGTCGCAAATGCCCGGCATGCAATACGTCTAGGTGTGGAACTTCAACTGATTAAACCGGTTAGTTGATTACAAAGAAGGCTCAGCCGCCAGCGGCCAGTCGTTCAACCTGGTTTCGTCCGCTGCGCTGTGCTTGCTGAATATCTTGGCTTTTAGCTTCCTCTGGCTCTCAGAATCGACATGGCCGAGCAACAGATAGACCGGCTCATCTTTCTCGGAAACACCGGTTTCCAACACGGTGACATTCCAGCCCGAGGTTCTGATGATATGCATCATCGGATGGCTGGCGACGGCAAGAATGCCATCATAGTGATGTTGCCGCGCATAGTTAATCAGTGAGAGAAACAAAGCCATAGTAACAGGGAACTTACGGCCTAACAGCGAGTGGGTTCTTTCTTTATCCACGAAGAAACGTGTGGATTCAATGTAGTTGCCTTCTGGAATGTTGACATTGTTAAAGAATGAGGAAAATGTACTGTTCAACATATTATTGTATTTCATATCTATCATCCTGGTTCCGCATATAATCATGCCGTTCTCCACGCCAAAAATATAGTTGGTCTTGTCATTGTCAAACTGATCGACCTCCTTGCCATCCGAACAGTCGACTGCCCATTGCAGTCTGTCTTTAAAAGTATTTTTTCTTAACATAAAAAGATCTTCAGATTTCTCATTGCTCATTGAAGCATAGTTAACGCTGTAAATATTAAACATAATGTCACCTGTGAATGAATATATAGAGATAAGTTCATCCGGTAACATCAGTGAAGTTTCATTAAGAGCATGCCGGTACAGAGGAATGATAATGCTTTTTAATAGATTTACGTAACCTTATTATAGGAATTAACTGGTTTTTAGCTGGTGCTGGGAAAGGTGTTTTAGGCGGCACTCCGGGCTTAAAAGTGATATGTTTTTTAGCGCATGCGAAACGGAGGGATCTGCAAGCACCGGCAACTTTTACCCATTTTTTACATCTTTATACAGATAACAGACAACTCGCTGGCCGAGACGGGCAAGAATGGATGCGATTCTTTTGACAAGGAGCTTCACCATGGATCTGAAATGTATTTTTGCGTTATTCACCCTGTCTGTGCTGCCCTGGAGTGCTAGCGCAGCCCCGGCGGCCCCCAAGGTCGTCGTCAAGTCTGAAGTTGCCTCGCCCGTGGTGTTGGAAAATACCCAGGATAAAAACTACCTGAAAATCTCGTTGGTGGGCTATCCGCTGCCGCAGGAAAAACGCAGCCCGATCAATCTGGCACTGGTCATCGATCGCTCCACCTCAATGAGTGGCGATCGCATCGAAAACGCCAGAAAGGCGGCGATCGCCGCTGTTAACATGCTTAACGGTAATGACACGCTTTCGGTCGTTGCCTATGACTCCGGGGTTGAGGTGGTGATCCCGGCGACCAAGGTCAAAGATACCAAAGAACTGATTAATAAAATTAACAAAAGTATTGAACCGCGTGGGATGACGGCGCTGTTTGCCGGGGTGAGCAAGGGCATCGATCAGGTGAGCAAGCATCTGGATAAAGAGCAGGTTAATCGCATTGTTCTACTTTCCGACGGGCAGGCCAACGTTGGGCCAACCTCCAACAGTGAGCTAGCCGAGCTGGCTAAACTGGCGGCCAAGAAAGGTATCGCCATTACCACCATCGGCATTGGTGATGGTTATAACGAAGATCTGATGACCACCATTGCTGGCTATAGCGATGGCAACCATGCCTTTGTTGAGCAATCCAGCGATTTGGAAAAGACCTTCGCCCACGAGTTTAACGACGCCATGTCCGTGGTGGCACAGGATGTGGTGGTGGTGATCAAAACCGCCGATAAGGTTACGCCGGTTCGCCTGCTGGGGCGTGATGGCAGCATCAGCGGCAATACGGTCACCGTAAAACTGAACCAGCTGTATTCCAATCAGGAAAAATATGTTCTGCTGGAAGTGATCCCGGCCAAGGGCAGCAACGCCCAGAGCAAACCGCTGGCCGATGTTAACGTGCGTTACGCCAACCTGAGTACCAAGCAGGTCGATACCTTCAATGAAAAGGTGGCGGTGCGTTATAGCCAGTCCGCTAAGGACGTGAGCGCCGCGCAGGTTGATGAGGTGTTGGTGGATTCGGCCATTCAGAAGGCAGCGATTGAAAATGAGCGCGCGGTAGAGCTGATGGATGCAGGCAAAATGGAAGAGGCTAAGCAGGTATTTAGCGCTAATGCGGCAGCCTTGGAAAGCCTACCCGTCAGTGCCGCCCCAGCCAGACAAAAAGCCGAAGCTAGCGCGCAGAAGAACAAAGACCTGATGGGTAAAATGGAGAGCGACAGCAAGGAATCGACCCGTAAGGCAGTGAAAGAACAGAACTACAACATCAAAACCCAGAAGAACCAGTAGCAGGGAGCCAAATGAGCCAGCGTACTTCCAGAAGTTTAACGGTTTTTATCATCATCACCGTGGCGATCTTCAGCCTGATCGCCTATCTGGGAGTGCGCACCCTCGAGCACGAAGTGTTGCTACGCCATTACCAATCCCAGACCATGGCACAAACGCGCGCCGTTCAGGCCAGCGACAGCGTTATGGATATTCTGCGGCAGAAAGCGACGCGGCTGGACGCGATCACCGACTACATTCAACCCAACGAACAGGCGCTCAAGGAGCTGGTCGAGAAAGATCACGACATTGATGGCGTGTTTGTCCTGCAGAAAAATCGGTTGTTGTACCCCAACGAAAACGGCCCGCAGAGCCAAAAAGAACTCGCCTGGGTTCAGGCCATCACGCCGCTGGTGAACGATCCTTCCTTGCTTTACGGCCACAGCGTAAAAAGCGAAATGGCTGTCCCACAATCCGGCTGGTATATCACCGGCGAGGTGCAGGAGCCGCTGTTGATCTACTGGCGCACTATCGGCAGCGATACTGTCGGATTTCGTGTTCCTTATATCAAACTGCTGTCGGACGTGATTAATACGGTCAACGTCGATTTTGGCAGCGACACGCTGGTGCTGGTAGAGAACGGACGCCTGCTGTACCAAAGCAACCCATACGTCATCCTGGGAAACCTGCAACCCCTAGCCGAGCAAAGCCTGCCTTATCCACTTACCGGCTGGCAGGTGAGTTATTACGGCAAAGCGGTCAGCACTACGGCGGTCTACCTGTGGGGCGGGGCGTTTATCCTGCTAATGTTGGCCATCATGGGTTTGATCATTTTCCGCCTTTACCGGGAATACACCCAGACAGCACGGCTGGCGCGCCAGCAGGTGGGTTTTGTCAGCCAGGTGTCCCACGAGCTGAAAACGCCGCTGACCAATATCACGCTGTATGCCGAGTTGCTGAAAGAGGAGCTGGACGAACAGCACGATGAAGGATTGCGCTATCTGGACGTGATTATCGGCGAGAGCCAGCGTTTATCGCGCCTGATCCAGAACATTTTGAGTTTTACCCGTGAACCGAAGCTGCACTTTCAGCCTATCGATCTCAACCCGCTGCTGATGAAGATTGCGCAGACTTTCACTCCGTCATATCAGGCCAAGGGGATGGCGATCTCACTCTCGTTAGGCGAAAGCGTGGTGGTGCAGAGTGATATCGATCGCCTGACGCAGATTATCAATAACCTGCTGAGCAACGCAGAGAAGTACGCCACGGCCGGTAAACAGGTCGATATGCTGGTGGCGTGCAGTGCAGATCATGTCGATATTCACGTGCGGGATTATGGTGCCGGTATCGCCGAGAAAGAGCTCAGGATGATTTTCCTGCCCTTTTACCGGGTGAAGTCAGGCATTACCGAGGGCGTTTCGGGCACCGGCATTGGCCTGACGATTGCTCAGCAGCTGGCGCACAGCCTGGGCGGGGAGATCCTGGTTGCACCGCAGTCGCCTGGGGTGCGCTTCACCTTGCGGCTGGCGCGCGCAATACCATCGAATAACTGACGACAACAAACGGGCTACTGCACCTGATTCCGGCACCGTACCAGCTCCCTCTCCCTGTGGGAGTGTACAGACCGGGGACATGGTAGACAGGTGTTCAAGGACATGGTGAACACTTTTTAACATCCTTTACCCATGATGATCGACCTATTTCTCAGGTCGATC
>NZ_LXKR01000023.1:0-616 GCF_001692375.1 Serratia sp. 14-2641
GCAAGGCCGGATCGCCATTTTCTATCTCGACACCCGGACGTTCCCGGTCATGTTCATGGACAGTAAGGCGAGCTTTGGCTCCAAAACAGTGAGCGGCACAACGTCGTCCATGGGGGCCACGGGCGACAGCAGCGGCGGTGGACTCAGTGGCGACTCAAATACCTCACAGGCCACTGAGATGGAAATCAAATCAAGCCTGTACGAGGACGTCACCAATACCATTAAGTCGATGTTGACGCCGGGCACTGGGCGCATGAATTTATCCGCCGGTGTATTGACGGTTACGGATACACCGCGTGTGCTTGAGCAGATAGGCCGCTATCTGGATGACCGTAATAAAGAGCTTAACCGGCAGGTGGTGCTCAACGTCCAGGTCTACAGCGTTGAGAAACGTACTCAGGATCAGTACGGCATTGACTGGAACGCCGTATTCAACAGTGGCAGCGTCGGATTGTCTCTGACCAATGCGTTCACTGGGGGTTCATCCGATGCCCTGAATGGCGGTATTTCCATACTTGACGGCAAAGGGGCGGGCACCAAGGCCTTTATCAAAGCCCTGTCCGAGCAGGCGAACGTCAGCGTGATGACAGAAGCCTCGAGCATGACGACCAACCTG
>NZ_LXKR01000024.1:0-611 GCF_001692375.1 Serratia sp. 14-2641
ATGATGAACTTCATCACCGGCGGTCGTTCGCGGGCTCAGGAGCTGCTGGAAGATGTCAAAAACCGACCGCAAACCAATACGGTCAATGCCTTCGGCATCGCTGAAGAAACCTACATCATCAACCTGATGGATTCGATGTTGCCACCGGCCGGCAACGATGGCGGCTGGCAGGAGAAAGCGCGGGCGATGATACAGGCGCTGGTGTTTGCTCTGGTGTACAAATGCAGGCGAGAAGGGACGGTGATGTCGCAGCGTACTATTCAAGCCCATCTCCCCTTGCGCAGTATTGCGCGGCTCTATATCCAGTCAGTGGAAGAGCAGTGGCATGATGAGGCGCGATTACCGCTGGAGAACTATCTGGGCACGCTGGCGGGGTTTGACCTGGCTACCGTGGACTCCCCGTCAGAATGGGCGCCGGAGGCGCTGAACCAGCATGGTTACCTCATTCAGCAGTTCACCCGCATGCTGGCGTTGTTCAATGACACCTACGGTCATGTGTTTGCCCGCGACGCCGGTGACATCGACCTGAAAGATGTGGTTCACAACGATCGCATCCTCGTCATCCTTATCCCCGCACTGGAAATCTCTTCCACCGAGGCGGCTGCACTCGG
>NZ_LXKR01000025.1:0-609 GCF_001692375.1 Serratia sp. 14-2641
CCGCCCCCTTTGACCTGGTTCAGTAACGTGTCGTAGTTATCTTTAACGTATCGGCGTGCACCCTGGCTCACCGTGCTCAGGTGTGTGGCAGTCACGACCCAGGTTTGTTCCTCCATATAGTCAGAATATCTTTCCAGCCCAATGGGGGCGGCAATCAACACGATCGCCAGCACGATGGCCATTGAGATGAGCGATAGGCCCCGGTTGATACGAGGGTTGGCAGCGTCAACAGTCATAAGGCACCCGATAGAGTCAGTTGAGGGAAGCATCCGGCCAGCCCCGCCAGTAAGGCGAACAGCCAGGGAGCATAAGGTTGGGCATTTTTTCGCGTCAGCAACGCACTGACGATAAACAGCAAGAAGGCACATCCACTCAGCACGCTGGCCAACGGCCAGGGAAACCAGGCACACAGCGCGGCGATCAGATGAACATCGCCCAGGCCAAACCCTTCTTCACCCCGCAGGCGTTTGGCTCCGTAGTGAAAGGCATAAAGGAACATAAACATGCCGATACTGCCTGTGAGCGCCTCTGTCAGTGTGAGCGAGCTCCCAGGCAGAAAGGTAAACAGCAGACCTGTCAGCCAGAATCCGGAGGTATAACGCAGCGGTA
>NZ_LXKR01000026.1:0-87659 GCF_001692375.1 Serratia sp. 14-2641
TAGTGTGTTCAGCCGACGCGGGTGTTGAGGTAGGACAGGGTCTTAAAGACGGTTGAGGCAGCGGCGCTGCCGTGCTCGCCCCGCAGGGGCGCTACGTTCATTTTATTAAACCTATCGATAAGTCCTCACCCTTATTAGCGATGGCTATTTCTGGCAACGAGCTTATAGAGGCGATATTTTATTTTTACAGGATAAATACGACTGGGCAATTAGAGCTTTATTACGAAATTAAACTGACGGAAGCCAGTATTGTTGATATTACGTGCATCTATCCGCATTCCATAAATGATAATGACATGATGCCGCATGAGAAGATTGTCCTTAAATATAAGTCTATTTCCTGGAATCACCGGATGGCGGGAACGTCGGGTTATAGCATTTGGGATGATAGGGTCTTTTAAGCGTTAACGGCATAAACCGTGCCCATAACATGATCGTCTAGGCTGTATGATAATACAAGGGGCAATGAGTCTCTTATTGATACAGCCATTTTCCCGCTTTTGCGGATTCTATGATCATATTGACCGTAAGTGGTTTGTATACTCTTCGTTGTAGCTTCTTCCACCACAACCATACAGGCCATTCCGGTTCAAAGTATTCATCCAAATCAAAGTTATCATGCGCTATCTCGTAACGCGTGAACAGGTCGACGAGCATTTCCTCTAACTCTTCCTGAACAAAATTAAAGTGCTCTTGAAAAGTCCATTCTTTAAGGACGGGCTTTTTATGCAGACTATATTTTTCAGTCAGGTAGGTTAGGATTTCGGTTTCATCGACCATTAGAAAGGCGTCCATTCAATACGGTGTTCAGGTCGTGCAATCAGATTGTATTTATTTCGTGTTTCTTTGGCTATGATGCTAAAAACGATCATTGCCTGAACGTAGCCCACATAGGGAGCATATCGCCCCACGGCTGTCCCGATCTTGCTGGTCATACGGGTTTTCATAAAACCGACAGGTGTTTCTACTTGCCCAACAAAACGCATATCTTTAAAAATCCTTCGAGAGGCTTTAGAGGCTATGCTAGTCCCCCAGGTTGATTTGCCTAACCCTTTCTGTTTCGGTATCAGAGGCAAACCTGAAATGATCATCGCTGCGCTTTCTATGGCAAGTCCTTCATGCTTGGCAAATTCTTCTACAAATATTATCCAAAACAATTCTTGAGCGGTGACATTGTCTATTCCGTAATAGTAATACGTGCCATTGAGTTCTTCGGTAGTATCCATTCTACTCATTCTTCACATCAAGTAATGGTTGTGATTATACCACTTTCAACAATAAGTTAAAAACTGAACAGTTTTAGGTGTTCCGGCCCAGATCACTGCCTGGCTTTCGCCGGTTGGGCTTTACAGGAGGACTCCCCTGTTCCCTTCCCCGGCTCCCCTTGGCCCGGCCTCAAAACGCTATATCTAGCGGCTCCATCATATGCGATCGTTACCAGATGTAGTGTTTACCACCGTTTTAGGCCCGCTTTTAGGTACCCGGGGCATCCGTGTTAGCCTTTGCCCCTATTCGTTGTGGATCAGATGCCTGCACATCTGTATCCGGGGCTAGCAGTTGTCCCACTTGGCCCGGGCCTCTTCCAAAGCCTGACGCAGCATTAATTTTGTCCCCCAGACAGTCAGCTCAATGATCTCATCCTTGTCGAGTCCAAAACTGTCCTTGAGTACAGTCATCGCTTCAGTTCCATAAAGAACTGACATCAACATTACCAGTTTTTGGCGTGTTTCTTCTGGAATCTCGCTTTTGAGTGGTAGCAGGGCTTCGGACAAAGCAATCTTACGGTTGCTCTTTTTGATATACCTCACATCGTTGTTCTCTACGTCTCCTGAGAAAGACTCCTGCCAGCGTTGCTGAGAAATACGCAAGGCATCACGCATTAGAGCTTCATGCGTGTCCAGTTCGCCGAATCCCCATGTCAGCAGTTTTTCTACATTTTCTTCAACAGTATTGTTCATTGGTGGTTTGTCAAACGAGTTGATCACTTGCTTAACAACATACTCGACGAACTCACTGTGTGTTGAAAAGTAGCTTTTGAGAGTTACTTTGGCGTACTCGGCTTCTCGTGTGATTTCTTCTGGGGAAGGGAACTTTTGCTCCTGATAGAGCTTTAAAGCCGCATTGGTCATGCGTTCCAGCGTTCTACGTCGAACTGGAGAGAGGTTGTTTTCATCAAACAGGATCATCGTGATGCCTCATTTTTACGATAAAAATATCCCATGACATAAATTTATCTTGCGAGATATGAAATATTAGCATAGCTTTATATTGCACCATATCAACAAATCTTTCACGTCTTACATGGAGTGAGTCGTCTATGTCTAAATTCGTATACATCATAGGGACCGCAGATACCAAGCTGGAAGAACTGCTCTGGCTGAAGTCCTGTCTCTGTTCCGCAAGCGTAGATTCTCATATTATTGATGTTTCTACCGGTTCATCCAATGCATTTCATGTGAATAATCAAGTGGATATCAGTTCTGCACAAATTGCAGCATACCATCCTGATGGCAAAGACGCTGTTTTTTGTGGAGAACGAGGGAAAGCTGTTACCGCTATGGCTACCGCGTTGGCTCGCTTTTTACAGAGTACGGTGGAGGATATTTCCGGTCTTATCGGTATTGGGGGATCGGGAGGGACGGCATTGATAGCTTCAGCCATGCAGACAATGCCTATCGGAATGCCCAAACTCATGGTATCCACAATGGCGTCAGGTAATGTTGAAGGGTATGTCGCCGGCATGGATATCGCCATGTTGTATACTGTTACCGACCTCAATGGACTGAATTACTTATCGCGCACCATTTTGGCTAATGCGGCTAATATGATTGCTGGCGCAGTAAATTTAGCGATTGACCATGACCACATCCAACAGCCTGTTTTAGGGCTGACAATGTTTGGTGTAACAACGCCCTGTATTAATCAACTGGTAGCATTGTTGGGTGAAGAATACGAATCATTGGTCTTTCATGCTACCGGCAACGGTGGAACGAGCATGGAACGGTTGATTGAAGGCCGTGGAATTGTCGGTGTTCTTGATATCACGTTGACCGAAGTGGCAGATTTACTGTTTGGTGGCGTTCTCGCATGTAATGAAACACGCCTCGATTGTATTGCACAGACGCAGACGCCGTGGATAGGGAGTGCCGGAGCTCTTGATATGGTTAATTTCAGCGAGCGAAGCAGCATACCTGAGCGTTATGCTCATCGACAGTTTGTAGAGCATAACGCTCAGGTGACACTGATGCGCACAACACCAGAGGAAAACTACCAGCTCGGTGTTTGGATTGGCAATAAGCTCAATCTATGCAATGGGCCGGTACGCTTCATCATCCCAGAAGGCGGATTTTCAGCGTTAGATGCCCCTGGACAACCATTCTTCGATCCGCAGGCAAGACAAGCTTTTAAAGAAGGATTGGAATCCACGGTGATCCAGACAGCACAACGCCAAATTATCAAAACGCCTCACCACATCAATGCACCTGAGTTTTGTTCACTTGTAATTGAGCAGTTCCAGAATGTAATGCAACACCAGGGAACCGCTTATGATTCAACACCAGGGAAATCCTTATGAAAAACTACAAAATAGTGAAAGAGAAGCTGCAACTGAAAGTTCTGCGTCAGGAACCGATTATCGGTGCCGGGGCAGGAACGGGCCTATCAGCACGATGTGAAGAAGCTGGCGGAGTCGATTTGATTGTGATCTACAACAGTGGTCGCTTCAGAATGGCTGGGCGTGGTTCGCTGGCGGGATTAATGCCGTACGGTAACGCCAACCAGATTGTGCGTGAAATGGGTAATGAAGTGCTGCCAGTGGTAAAAGATACGCCCGTACTGGCTGGCGTTTGCGGAACAGATCCCTTCTGCAATATTCCGCATTTCCTGGACGAACTGAAAGCACAGGGATTTGCCGGTGTGCAAAACTTTCCTACTGTCGGGCTGATTGATGGAAACTTCCGTAAAAATCTAGAAGAAACTGGGATGGGTTATGGCCTGGAAGTAGACATGATCCGCCAGGCTCATGAGAAAGGGATGCTGACCACACCGTATGTATTTAACGAGCAGGATGCAGTTGCCATGACTGAAGCCGGTGCTGATGTCATTGTGGTGCATATGGGGTTGACCACTGGGGGCGATATTGGAGCAGATACCGCACAGAACTTAGAGTCTTGCGTCCCAGTGATCAATGCTTGCGCCGCAGCTGCAAAAGCAGTACGAGAGGATGTGATCGTGCTGTGCCACGGAGGTCCTATCGCAGAGCCAGATGACGCAGCCTATATACTGTCCCATTGTCCTGACTGCCACGGTTTTTACGGGGCAAGCTCGATGGAACGTTTACCTACAGAAGTAGCGATTAAAAATATCGTTAATGAGTTTAAGAAAATAAAAAGGAAGTAATAATCAGTATATTAACCCTGCTAATAAAAAGACATGTGAAGTAAAATGTAAAAACAAACAACTAGGCATTTTCGATGCGTAGTTGTTTGCCTTACCGCCTGAGACCAAGTGGTCTACGTTCGTATCTATTAGAATCAGTTAATATGATGTTAATCTAATCGCTTTTGATTAAAGTTATCAATCAATAATGGCCGTATAGGAGTTTGCCGATGAGTATATATGAGAGTGAGTGCAAAAAATATTCAGAGTTATTTTTATCCAAGATGGAAGAAAAATTCAAATTGAAGGAGGCTGAAAATAAAGAAATACGCGAGCATCAAATGCGGTATCTTTTCTTGGTGTTACTGGTTGAGCAAGTGGTTAAATCAAGCAGTCGAGGTATGTTGACCTGTTTAAGAGCAACTGAAACAAGTATAAAGCCGGTTGGTAATAAATATATTCCCATTGATTTGTGCTATAGCGTCATCAAAAATTCGTCAGGAGAAAAGTTAAGTTTGTTACCTTGTGATGTCAGTTTTGACAAGATTGCTATGCGCTGGGAAACACCTGAAAATGAAAGCAGTGAGCGTGATGATTTATTGATTTATTGGAATGATGGCCAGTGGGATCTCAGGTTTGGGAGAAATTCAAACGACCAGGGACGAGTGGATGAGAACGCTATCCGCTACATTCTGCATAAACACTTTTTCAATGATTCACACTGAGGTTGGCTGAAACCACAAATGCATATGAAGGAGTTCTTCGCCCTCGTACCAGATTGGTCGTTCTCTGTAGTTCTCGGAAGGTTCACACACGCTTGAACCATGGGGTCATAACAGGCCAACATCGACAGGATTAGAAACGTTGGGCTATGATTTTCTGGATGTAAAAATGTGCCAAAATGGCTTTTTTATGTTTATTAATGTGCCAATATGGCGTATATTTGCTATAGAAATTTAGTGGTTACTAGGAACGTACATGACAGGTTTTGAGCTAAAAATGTGGCGAAAAGGGTTGAAATGGACTCAGGCACAGGCAGCTGACGAGTTTGGTATTTCTCTACGTTCTTACGTTCGTTATGAAAATACAGCTCCACCCCGCGTGGTGCAACTAGCGATAAAGGCGTTGTCATTAAAGTTCATGATGCATGATATCAATTGCCTGGACGCAGAGTTGTTACGAGCAAGGTTGCGTATCTTAGCAAGCAGTATTCATTAATTTCAAGCAAAGGGATGTTGAGATGATCAAAGAACTGATAATGGCTATTTTTCGACAAGTCACGTTTTATGGGTCTACAAGTCGGAGTGAGTTGCGATTTGTTAAAAAATTTAAATAACTGGAAGGATATAATGAAGATGAGTGTTATTTTACTTTTAGGTGCTGTGTTGTTGTCATTTTTGTTGTTAGGATGGAAGATGGGGGTAGGCATGATATTATCAGTATTTTCATTAATGCTGTTATTGGCAATAGTGATGCTGATTGTAGGTATTGATACACAATCGGAAATGTCCATAATCGGGCTGAAAGGTGTCGCATATTATATATACGCTATGTGGATAATGGGAGCTATATGGAGGGTGGCTACCTATAAACGTACTTGGAATGATTTCAAAACTAAAGTATTGGAGAGGAAGAAAATTAATTTGGTCCTGAATAAATATAGAAACCATTAAAGGAATACTGATATGGCTATAAATAAATATGGAAAGCTAAATCGAGTCATGGAGTCGATGATAGATTGGTGTGGTGGTCATACGCAATTTTTTGTAATGGCGGTGATAATAGGTGTAGGTATGATGAGCATTGTGCTGTCTATATTGAAAGCTGACCCAATTTTAATACTTGCTTCACTATTATTAACTCCAGTATTCGCGACCATCGGAAGAAAAATGATTCCGTGAAAAACGTGATAAACATCAAAATAAACGTCGGAAAATAACGTGATTAGAAAAGGGAAAACATCAATGGAAGAAAGAATAATAGGGTTGATCAACAAGCATGGATCCACTTTACAAGTGGTTGCATTTTTTGTCTATCCATTAACCTGTGCAATTTTCCTGTCTATAACCGCTTTAAATTTACAGAGCGATACCACAGGACTTGTCAGTTCTTGGGTTCAATGGCGCGTTAGTTTATTGATTTCAATATTTTTAAATGTCTTATACCTCTGTGTTGTTATTGGAAAAATTGAACTGAAAGCGATTTATCTGATTATGGTTGGCGTTCCGTGTGCAATGTTTATTGTCTGTTTGGGAATATGGTTTGTGGATGCGTTTATTAAGTACATGTTTTTTTTGCCAAAGGCCACTGATTTTGAAGCAATTTTTGCATTAACCATTATTTTGCAAACAGTAATATCATTCATTTGGATAAAAGAGAGTTAGCGTAATGGTTCAAACCACGTACACTTTTGAGACTAACCTATGAAAGCCACCAGGATAAAAGTATGAAAAGGAAAAGTGACAGAACTCTTACCTCGCATGCTCAAAGGGAATCAGATGCCATGAGGCAACATGTGATGAACTATAAGGGGGCAGAATGAAGCCTATTGGGTGCGGTCGTTATTACCATTTTATTAACTTTTACTTTGAAACTGCTCGGGCTTCCAGTGGATTTTTCAAGTTGGAAAACCTATGTGGGTATAGTGATCATGATGGTGGTTGTACTTGTGCTCTGACCTAATATCATTTATAAACGAAAAGGGACAAAGGGGTGGCTTTTATTAGAAGAAAAAATAGTAGTCAACAATGTCTCGATATCGAACTAGAACCAAATATTAACCCACACAGTGATTTTTGTTTTCGTGCAGAGCGTTTTCTTCGCAGTAATGGCTTCAGTGTGGCGTTTAATGATCGTCTCAGGGCATGGTCTAATGAAGGTGAACTGCCGGATGCGATCGGGTTTCGCAATGGTGTTTCGTGCCTGATTGAAGTCAAATGTTCACGTTCTGATTTTCTCGTCGATAAAAAGAAGCGCTTTCGTGTTGATCCCACTAAAGGTATGGGAGACTGGCGTTTCTATATGTGCGAGCCAGGCATTATTGTTAGTGAAGATCTTCCTGATGGATGGGGTTTACTGTATGTAGAAGGCCGAAAAGTAATTAAGGTGCAGGGATGGCCTGGTAATGCCTTATGGTTAACCGAAAAACCCTTTATCAGCAATAAGCAGGCGGAGTGTGATTACCTTTACAGTGCGCTTCGGAGAGTATTTTCTAAAGGCTATGCAGATTTAATTTATGCTGAAAACTAATTCTTTTGTACAGTTTTTGTATGGCCAAATTTTAGAGGGTGACGGTAATGATGATAATGAGTGAATATGTTCAATCATTTGGCATTCTGGGCTGGAGTTCCATGTTGTCTGCATTGATACTTACGGAGCGGATTGTACCAGCGATCCTTTTTGGGGGATTATCTATTTTTTCTTTTTGTTTATATTCGTATTTTATACCTTAAAGAAGTGGAGTCGAATGTTATGATAGATGATAGATGATAGATGATCGGTTTCTCGGTGTTCCGTTTAAGAGCATACCTGACAGGTACTTCCATTATGGTTTTGAACAACAGGACAGATATCCAGGGCTTGTCCTGGCATCGCTTAATACAGTCCCTTTAAATGTCGGTCATGAATGGATACTTGCCAGTAATGAATGTGGTGGGTTTAGCTGCAACAGCTGTGAGGCGGCTATATTATCGTTGCTGATCCGTCCGGAAGCACTCTCTATTCTAGAAAACATCGCGAATGAGAAATTTTCACCAGAGCCTCTGGACTATTTCAATATAAAGAATGAGCCAATGACGAATACGGTTATAGAAGGTTATAGAGATTATCTCCGTCAAGTCGGGCTGACTTGCAACGATGACAATCTTAACCTGCTTACCCAGGCACTCTATCCGGTTGATGCCACTCGAGCGAACCTGCAGCTGCTTTCGGATGGGAAAGTTGACCTGGAACAGTTTACCGGCAATGGCGACTTGGTTATCTATATTGTTGGCATTAACTGTGATTGATGATTAGTTTGGAGGTTAAGAGAAAATTTAAATAGACGTTTATGGTGTACTGTTATTGAAAAATTTAATATGCCGGAGTTATTCTAGGAAAGCAAAGTTCAGATACGGTAAACTAAGTCCAAAAGAATTGTTTGTTGATATCCAAACTGATACATGGTCAGAAAGTATCTTGATCTGTTGGAGGCCGTATTATGCTGATGGTGAAGAGACAGCAGAAATAACGTTAATCGGTGCAGCTATACGCGCAGTGTCGTTATTTCCTCAGATATTGAAACCCTTTTCTGCTCATGATGTTCATATTGATGACGTGCTTGAACAGTTCGACAGTATGGGGTTAGGACAGCGCCATGATCGTCGTACCGCAGAGTTATGCTAACCACGATCGGATAGCGTGCCGCTATCCTCTTCTCCCGGCAGCGGGATCGGCCTTTCCGATGTCTGCCGTTTCCGGCAACGCGGTAACCTGCGCCGCCAGACACCACATGTAGGGGTTCTTTCAGCTGCGCGAACCACTACATGTTGTGTTTTACCCCGTATGATCCGGCTCACAAACAGGGCGAATATCGATTAATTGCATTCCGACTTATGGTATAATTCCAAAAGGCGGAAACAAAAAAAGGATCCACGCGGATCCTGCGACGAATTACTTTTGGTGCAGCCGCGCCCCGGTTGAGGGATAATTTTGGGTACCGGCGATCGCCGCACGTGGCCAGGACGAAAAAACAGGCGTTTTAAGACGAAATTGCGCTACGTGAAATCTGAACGTCGACGTGGGGCGTAGGCGCGAAGATTTTACGTAGCGCTACCCAATGAAGTATGGCGGTCGTGAGACGAGGAATTTCAACAAGGAGTCTTTATGTTCGGGTTCAGTAACGCTGGTGACACAGGAAATGTGAACGATTGGATGCTGTTTGCGGTTATTTGCTTTTTCGTGGCAAGTGCCTACTTCATTTTTATGGCGACTGATCAGGCGCGTGAACGTCGGTGGAAAGCCTTTACGGCTACCAGCATCGTAGGTATTAGCTTTTGGGCCTTATCGGGCTACGTGGGCTGGTTTATCAGCAACATGTGAGCAAAACCAGGTAGCGCAGCGTTTTCGCATGCGAAACGATAGGGATCAGGGAGGAAGGGATGAAAAGTAAACAAGATCGGTGGTACGAGTTCTGCGTTTTTTGTTTTGTTTTCTTTATTAGTGTCGTCCCCATGTGCGTGTGGTTCTTGATGAGCAAATGGATGTTGGCGTCTCCCGAAATCAGTGATGGGTTGGCGTTGATCAGAGGCTTACTCCTGGTGCTGTGCCTGTTGATTAGCCTGTTAGGTTACATCAGCCGCTTGGGTATACCGCCGAACAAGGCTGGAAAAGTAAAAGCCAGGAATTGAAAACCGCGCAACATGAAATCTGAACGTCGACGTGGGGCGTAGGCGCGAAGATTTTACTTAGTGCTACTGGTAGGGGTTTCGCATGCGAAACGATAGGGATCATGGAGGAAGGTATGTTTACTTTATTGGTATGTGGGATGACATTAGTAGGTGCAGGCTATTCATTGGTGTTGATTGTCGAGTGTTTCGAGGAGCGTACATGGAGGCACTTATGGTTTCTCTGTCCACTCAGTGCGGCTTCGATTGTGTTGATGGGCGTTACCCTATGGGGACCTTTCATTTGACGCCTTTGGTTACGAGCACTGATGAAGATTTTTACATAGCACAAGCAACACAACGTTTCGCAAGAGAAAGCTCAAGAAACAGTAAAGCGGTTCAAAAGAAGGAATGAGCATGCTAACGACAATCATAGGTGTAGTGATTATAGGAGCGCTTTTAATCGGAGCGATCGCGGCCGTGGCAATGGGTGTGGTCTACGGGTTTTATATGGTGTTTCAGGGTGGTTATATCCTGTATACACAATATGTTGAACCTTGCCAGGGATTTTGTAACGCCATAGAAACTAGCTATTCAGGCGGTATTATCTTTATCACCGGTGGGTTGCTGATACTGTTTTTATCCTATCGGGCTATGACCAGTTAAGGGACATACAACAATTCTGCACGTTGAAGGGGACAACGACAGGATTTCAGCCGGGGAAGTGTTATGGACGCGTTGGCATTTTTTATGTTGGCGGTTGTTGGGCTTTTAACCGGCCTGTTTCTTTATGCATTCAAGGCCCTGGGGCTGCTCACGAGAGCCAGAGCGATGATGTTGGTCTGTACCGGTTTGGGGCTAATGGCAGGGGCCGCCGTTCTCGCTTTCGGTTGAGTGTAATACGCGGTTATTGGTGTCAGTTTGCGTTGAGGGAACGTTCAGTCCCTCTTTTATGTAATGAACAAGATGGAAGGCAAAGGAGATATGTATGGGACAGAATTTAACACCTGAGCAGGCCCGTTTTGTAACGATGGTGGTAGGCTATCCGCGACTGTCAGGGTACTGGGACTTTAACCAGCGCATTTGCCATGAAAGCGAATTGCGCAAGGCGCTGAATGTCATGAGCAGCGGTGAGCAACATCTGGCGCGCTTCTTTCTGGGACTGTGGAATGGCAACGATGAAGGGTTTGACATGCTAGACGCGGTAAGCGATTTTGACCACCAGGAACGCCAACTGCTGATTGACTGGCTGCGCGATCCGTTCTGGCCATAACAATGTATATGAACAAGCATCAACGTCGCCTGGCTTATAAAAATGAATGAACAAGCCAACTACCGTGCAAAGCTGGTCACCACCGGTACGCCAACAGGCCAGGCAACACCCCTGCTGGCCCCCGAGAACTACCAGCATGCGCTGGCATTGCGCAAAATGGCACTGGTTTATGAAGAGTTGCCGCGCTATCTGCTGGCACCCGAGGTGGCTGCTTTGCTCCATTATCTGCCGGACTGGCCACAGCATGCATTGGTCAACTTGCTTTGGAACACCGGTGCCCGTATCAATGAAGCGCTGTCCCTGCGTCGGCGTGATATCCGCTTGACCGTCGAGATGCCCCATATGGTGCTGCGCACAGCAAAACAACGCCGTAATGGTCCGGGACGTCCCGCAAAAGGGAAATCCGCCAATCGGTTGATACCGTTGACCGATCCGCACTTTGTCGACGAGCTGCGCCGGTTGTTTGCTAGCACGAAAGAGCAGTTCGAGATTGACTCCGTGACAGGCGAACGTACACCGCTCCCGATTTGGCAGGCCACCGATCGCACGGTACGCAATTGGCTCACCAAGGCGGAACGGCAGGCTAACAGCGAGGGAGTTTATTTCAGCGTGCCGGTCACTCCCCATGTCTTTCGACACAGTTACGCGATGCACATGCTGTACCAAGGTACGCCACTGAAGGTGCTGCAGGGACTGATGGGCCACGAAAAAGCCGAGAGTACGGAAGTGTATACCCGCGTGTTTGCGCTCGATATCGTGGCCAACCGCCAGGTGCAGTTCTCTGTGCCGGCACAGGATGCGATCGAGATGATGCGCACCGTTCACGCTCAACCAGGTCTACCAGACAACGGACAATGAAAGATGATCCCAGAGCTGACTCACGAGCTGCGTGCGCGGTTGCGCTACACCGCAACGCAGGCCTTAGCCCAATTTGCCAAAGAAACACCTGAAGCCAAAGAGGCCATTCATGATTATATGGAAGCCGTGGCACCGGCGACAATGATAGCGCTGTTGGACGAAAACGAACGGTTCCGGGCAATGATCGCGGACTTATTGGCAAAAGCTGAATAATCTCTCTTATTCATGTCCACATGAATAAGGTGCGCAACACAAAGGCAGGAACAACGTGAAAATGGAAAGTCGATGGTTGGCGCTGCAACGCAAGGTGCTCAACTTTTACGATAACAGACCAGTGATGGCATGGGGCTGTTTCATCGTGGTTGCCGCTCTGGCCACCTGGCATGCCTGGGCCGTGTTTCTGCCGATTTTATCTTCGGCTGAACCCGAGCAGCTCGGTTACCATTTTTTGATGGCCACCCTGTTCACGGCCATTGGCCTGTTTATGGCGTACTGCCGAATTCAACGGCTGGAGATTATCCTCAGTGAGCCTGGCAATCTTAGCAAAGTGCTTGAGGCCCATGATGGTCCTGTCTCGCCTGAATTGCTGGACACGTTGCGCTCAGTGGCGGATGAGTTCGGGGTGAGAGGAAAGTTTGAGGCCTTTCTTGCCCAGTACGACGTTGCTGCCCTGCCCACCACACAGGTGGTGTATAACCGGTTGGTCACCCTGGCAGAAGAGGCCGCGCATGACAAGCCACACTGACATGCCAGCACCCTCAAAACCGGGCAGGCTGTCAGCTATTCAAAAAGACGTCCTGTTCTTATTGGCCAGCATTGAAGCCCGAGGCAATGACCGGCCGGTACCGGTGGCGACGTTGCTGCAGATGATCAATCGTGTCCGGGTAGAATCGGTGTTTGCCACCAACTTCAGGGCATCCTGCCACACCCTTGGCGCACGGCAGCTGGTGAACACGTTTCGTAATGAACAGCGTCACCTGGCATTGATGTTGACAGATAACGGGCGTGAGTGTGCGGCGCTGATCGTGGCGAAGCGTACCCAGGTCTCCTGAACACCCATCTAAAGCAACTAACGCTAACGCCCTGCGGTTGTTCAAACCCCTCCCGCGCGACAGGCAAGCTGACGGCACGGAAGGGATTTATCGATAATGGAAACAGCGTACGAAACAGGGAAATGTGAAATGACTGAAAAACGCGTATTTGTTCACAGATTACACCTCTTTATCATCAGAGGATTTGTAGACTACCCCGTACTCACCTGGGGCAGTGTCGTGTTGTCACTGGCGATCGCCTGCTGGGGATGGCTGAATTTTGTGTACCCTGAGTGGTTCGCAGAAGGACCTTTCATCTCCGCCTTGCAGGTTTACTTTGCGGGGTTAGTGGGGGTGGTATTTACGGTTTTCTGCCTGGTACTGCTGTTTGACTTCAGCCAGCGCAAACGGATCATGTGGATGGATATGGCATGGCAATACCATCATTATCAGAATGCCACCCCGCCTCCTCATTTGCTGGACTACATGATGCGGATGGCGGACGTGTTCAATGTGGGGGGGCCGTTTAGGGCGTTCCTGGCCAGCTATCCGGAGGACGCAATGCCCACGACAGAAGTGGTGAGGAATCACCTGAAAATGTTATTGGATGAACAACGGAATAATAAGGGATGAGCATGCGAATAAATGGAAACCCGCTGCAGGTACTGCAACTCAGGATCATTGATTTTCTCGATAACCATCTGGTGTTGTCCAGGCTCTGTATCCTGCTGCTGCTGAGCATGGGGTCGGTGTATTGGTGGCTAGGGTTTGAAGCCACGGGGCTCTCGTTGCGCCATTGCCTGTTCGCCGGTATGTTAACCGTTCCCGCCTTGTTCATGATGTATTGCCTGACCAACCGATTCAACATCCTTCTGGCTTCACCGTCTCATACCATGTTGGGTGACGACGATCTGGCCACACTGAAAGATCTGGCTGCCGATCGAGGCTACCTGGACGAATTTGAGACATTTGTTGCACGCCATGACACGGCTACCCCGCTGACCGTGAATGCAGCGTGTCGCATGGTTGTCAAATTGGACGAGAAAAGAAGGAAAATACGGCGTCAGAAGTGAGCCGAAAAACAGGTTTTGTATCGGCGATCAGTGTGACGTTTATCTAGTGATGACCGTGATGTTGACCAGCTGCAAATCGCAGCCGTACAACTGGGCGTCCAATGCGAGATCGCTGAAGGCCTGCAGCATGTCATCGAGTACAGATGGGGGCACCTGATTTTGAGACGAAAAAAAACCCGGTCTGGTAAACCGAGTTAATTTTCTGTACCGGCATGAGTGGTTGTCATACACGGTACGGTGCTACTTGTACCTGCTAACTGTATATAATTTTAACGCTGTTCGGTGATCCAGTCAATGTTGCTACGGGTATCGAAGGCCTTTATACTCCCTGCCGTTGGTAGTGCGACGTTGTTGCAGCCTCTCTAGCGTGGATACGGGTTATTCGTACAGGTTTTTTACCCCGATTGGAACCAGGTGGTGCTGTCCGATCTGCTTCCACCCAAAAGAGTGCTGCTTGTACCTGCTAACTACTGGTATGCGCCGTAAGGGGGAACCCAAAAGCACTTGCTGCGTGTGGCGCTCTCCTGAATAAGGAGGCTGCCAAGTGATAAGTCTGACAACTATCCTTGTGGTGTTGAATATCATTCACGTCACATTGCAGATTATCGTTGCCATCAAGCAACTGACCGGACGCCCGTAAGGGAGAAAGGAACTTGAACAAAGGCGGGGGTTAACCACCCCGCCTTTTTTCGTATCAACGCAGAACCGTGAAGTGATAAATCACGGGTGATTTATCTGGCTTGGGGAAAACTACGCATATTCTCACCCAAAGGATCAGCGGTCGCGTCCCAAAACCACCATCCCAGCGGGCCAAATTTGTCGTTATACCAGGTTGCCTTCACGTGTCGGTGAGCAAGATAGTCCGGTGTGGCCATGCCGAAAACTTCCAGGGGCAAGGACGGGCAGCCCGGAACGTCGATCAGGCAAAAGTCGGGGAGGTACTCATCCAGGGCGGCATCATAACGCAGCGGTTTGGTGAAATGACGGTTTTGTGCATGTAACCGTGATTCAAGGTGATGTTCATGGCTTGAATCCACGGGGATGTAGCGATCGCTGACCAGCATCAATCCCAGCTGAAGAATATTGGCGCCGGCGATATTGTTTTTGGACAGGAAAGGTACGTCGGTCAGTGCAATGGCCATAACGCGCTGACCAGCTTGCCATCCGGCAGCTGCTGCAGGAAAACGTGTCAGGGTTTTTAGCCACAGTGCGGTGTTGATGTTCAGATGGGGCAGGCCATGGTAATCCTTCACCCACAACTTCGCAGGATCGCGAGCTCTGTCTTCTGTGTAAGTTGCCAATTCAGCAATAGCCACCATGCGGTTTTTCTTTTGAATGGCCTGCTGCGTACGGGTTTCGTTTTTCAGAGCGGTAACTTTCTGTCGTTCTGCAGGGAGAAGCAAGACATCACTGAGACACGTCTTTCCCGCATCGATCGTGCTGGCCTGTTGGTTTAAAAGGTAGCTGACAAGACTCGCCGTTCGCTTGCCTTCCATCCTCGGACGCCACAAATTCAACCCGGCAGATTCCCACAACAGATGCAGCAAGCCGAGGATCGACATGCTTGGCTGCCCCTGAGTTGATCGCCGTGCCGGCGCGATAGGTGGAACCCCATCGACGTCAGCCTGGTCGGCTTCCCTGCTTTGCAGTGCGTAGGTCAATTTGATTTGCAGGCGAGCATTCGACTTTTCCTTGATGACCCCTTCCGCGTAACCCTGCTGCCCCCCTTCTTTGTTCAAACGGCTGTAGAAGCTGCAGTTTTCTGCGTGTTCGCTGCCAGTATGGGGGTGTTTGGCCAGATGATATTTTTGATTGATGTATTTGATCATTAATCGAGGCCCGCCATGCAGTGTCTTGCATTGGCAGAGCGCGTACCCATCAACCGCATACGCTTCTTGAAGCCTGGTCTGCATGGCTGGAGAGGTATGCCGTTCCGGGCTGAATTTGTATATCCCGCAAACCGAATGAACATGTATCCAGTGTGATGCCTGTTTCATCATTCCCTCGACTGAACGTGGTTTAGACAATGAGAGTGCGTTTTTACAGCGGCTATTTCAATAAATATTAGCCGAGCAGCTTACCCACCCTGGCCGCAGGTTTGCATACCTTGCGAGTAGACAGCTATACTCCGCGCCAGTCGCGGGCTTGCATACCTTGCGACTGACGGTGGCCCGTCTTCAATGCACTGCCGTGGCCACCGTCTCTCAATTCTCCTTGTCTGAACGATCACCACATTATCCCTTTTCCGTTGCGGCCAGGATGCGTGCAGGTCCATAAATCTCAGTTTATGGACCTGCGGGGATCGGACAACCGCAGGGCGTCAGCGTGGGGCTTGCGCCGTAGCCCAACGTAGTCGTGCCGTGTCGTCTGCTCAGGGACGCGTTGCCACCTTCTCACCCGTTCGCACTTACGCCGTTCCGTCGTTCGCTTGCGCTGCGGCTTGCGGCGGTGCCCTGGCATACGCCACTTTCCGCCCGACTGTGTTTTTGCTACGGCGCAAGCCGGTATCCCATTCCACTTTTACCGGAGGGGGCGAGATCCTCGCCCAGATGACCATGATGCGAAAAATGACTGTCCATGCCTTCAAACAACGTCTCTCTACTTACCCGGACGAGGCGTTGTGCTGTGGCACGTTCTGGTTGGCTGCAGACGTGCTGGCGCTAGACAACACCCTGGATGAGGACGCTATAGAAGCTGTTATGGAGCGTGCTGAAGATTCTCACGATGCCAATATCGGGTTCAATTGGGATCACCTGCAGGCGGCCATTGACACAGTCAAAAGGGGATGAACATGACCTGGTTGATCAGCTTTGACATAAAAACCGCTGGGGTTGAAACCGAAAAGCACCTCATCGTGCAGGCCGATTGCCTGGCCATGGCAGAACACGGGGTAAAACAGATGGGCGCCACCTGGTGGCCAGAACTGCAGCAAGACGAAGGAGAACATTGGTGGTGCTTTGACCAGGGTGAAGTGTGGTTCAGTGCGATCACGCTCCTGGAGGATGTGGAGTTTTCTATCCTCCGGGGGCTGGGGTTCTTAAGTCTCTGGCAGGTC
Source organism: Serratia sp. 14-2641 (assembly GCF_001692375.1). Classification (NCBI taxonomy): domain Bacteria; kingdom Pseudomonadati; phylum Pseudomonadota; class Gammaproteobacteria; order Enterobacterales; family Yersiniaceae; genus Serratia; species Serratia sp. 14-2641. The sequence continues at coordinate 17,031 of NZ_LXKR01000026.1, forward strand.
AGTGAAACACCTGACGGGGTGATCGTCAGGGATGAGTTTGGCCACTGCTGGCAGGATTACAGGCGGTAACAATCCGTATCGGGCAGGGAAACCTGTCCGTTCTTGCCTGAAGGAATAAGGATGTCGCGGTGCTCCTCCTTCTCGCCGCTGCGCGGGGTGTCAACTGCCGGTGCCAGTGTGCCTCACCCTGCGGCCACGGGGCGGGCGCTTTTTCCGCTCCTGCCCTGCGTAGCGGAGAGTTTACGCAGGTCACTCGCCTGCTTGATGAACGCCCTTCAAGCCGCTTTCGCGGCATATCCTTGCCGCGATACCCCTGCGGCTGCGGTATTCCACGGTCGGCCTGACCCGTTGCAGGGTGCGGCGTACAGGCACCGGCAGCAGGGAACGGGGGCCGTACCGACCCCCTCCTGTCGCCGTCTGACCATAAGGAGTACCCCTATGTCTCGATTTCTTTTGGGTAACTGTGTCCCGATCATGTCCGAATTCCCGGCTAACGCCGTTGACTTCATCCTCACGGACCCGCCGTATCTGGTCGATTTTCGCGATCGTTCCGGCCGTTCTATTGCCGGCGACAAAACCGGCGAATGGCTCCAGCCAGCCAGTGATGCCATGTACCGCGTGCTGAAAAAGAACGCGCTGATGGTCAGTTTTTATGGCTGGAACCGTGTCGATGCATTCATGGCCGCGTGGAAGCAGTCTGGTTTTAGGGTGGTGGGCCACCTGGTCTTTGCCAAGACCTATGCCTCAAAATCCGCCTATGTCGGCTATCGCCATGAGTGCGCCTATATCCTGGCAAAGGGCCGTCCTGCATTACCGGAAAACCCGCTAGCCGATGTATTGGACTGGAAATATACCGGCAACCGTCATCACCCAACGGAAAAGCCCGTGACCAGCTTACAACCCCTGATTGAGTCATTCACACACCCTGGTGCCATTGTTCTCGACCCGTTTGCGGGCAGTGGCTCGACCTGCGTCGCCGCGTTACGGGCAAAACGGCGTTATATCGGTATCGAGTTATTGCCCCAATACCACGCGGCTGGCGTCCAACGGCTGGCCGCAGTACGCCGCGCCATGCAATACCCGGCTGCCAATGATGGTGAACACTACCCGGAGGCGGCATGAAGAACTACGAGGGCTTTGAGGCGCTTCGCGAGGATATCGCCAAGGTCGGCCACATGATGGATGAATTGCATATGGCGCTGTTCAAACTGACGAGCACGTATCCCGTCACGGAAGACGCACTGGTAATTCGACTCGCAGGACAGAGCCTGCGGCGGATCAACACGCTGTGTCTCGAGGCATATCGCGAAATGGCCGCACTGGATCACTGTTTTGAGGAATGAAGACGATGTATGGAACCCGATTAGAAATTATCCGTGAATTGAAACGTATGTTCAGTGCTGAAGAACCGCTGGCGGTGCTGGTCTGGACCACTGAAAGCGTGATGTCTCTAGCGCAATCCCACGGTATTACCGAGTCAGAGGCGACAAAGGTGTTGGCCCGGATTGGCGATATACCCATGCAAGAATACCAGAACCAAGGTGTTTCCTTCTCGTCGGTGATTAATGTGTTGAGGCTCGTTCGCAATGAAGATCGAGTGGTAGAAGTGCCAGCGGATGTGCTGGCGAGGCTGACCGTGTTTGCCGGTATGGCACTAGAAATTGAGAGAGGTATTGCACAAGACGACAAGATTGAGTTTTTACCAGAGCTTGTTCAGGGATTTGAAGATCTCGACAGAGTAAAAGCCCTGTTAGCCGCCTGATAGTCCAGTGCCATGCCACAAAGGTGGCGTGGCCTTACCGAATGTAAAGGAACACATCAATGACAGCGAATAAAACGCTTACTGCGTTAATCCATTACCGGGCACTGGAGCTACTTGAATCCCAAGGCTGGCCTGAACATACCGATGCCGTGGCGGTATCGGCAAAATGGCCCTGTTGGTTAGGTATCTGTGTGCGCCTGAATGCGGGCGACCTGGTGAGGTTGCTACCCAAACTTGCCACACAGTTGGTGATTACGGAGCAGCAAAATAAACGACTGTATCGAGCGGTTAGAAAACTCAGAGGCACGCAAGCCGAAATGGTCTTGAGCCTGGACCAACTGGTCACGCCGGCAGTACCGGGAGACAATACCCTTGTGACCTTCCCCGATGCACACCAATGGCTGACCGATAAGGAAATACAGGCCGTGTTGAACGTCATGAAATCCGCCATTCGTAAAGTGTGCATCCAGATGTTAGATGATGCTTGCCTTATCCAGACGGCCGTGATGCCGTCCCAACAGGTGAAATTGTTCGAACGCAAAACGCGCTATTTTCGGATGGTTGCCGAAGAGTGCGACGGGGAAAGTTGGTTTGATGCTACAGACACGGAAGAAACAGATCGTGTGCTGGACGCCATACTTAACAAGGGCGCGAGGTATGGCTGTGTGCGGTTGCTCGTCGTAAATGAGTTGGTGGGGACCGTTGTCGCTTATGAAGACATCAGTGATGTTTTGCGGTGCCCTGGACAATCACCACGGCATTGGATGTGCCGGGAAGCGCTGCATAATGTGTGCAGTGCGGCACGTCAGGATGTGTTGAGCCTGCTGAATGCGTTCCGTCCCTTCCTGCACAAAGTCTGATCGCCCTGGGCAGGTTGTGACCTGCCCACTTCAACACTTTGCATAAGGATGTCGCCTGGCTCCGCTGTTTACCCGGCCACGGTGTGGCCTTGTGACGTAATACCCCTTTGTTGCTCTGGTGTCGTGACGGCCGGGTGCCATGCCTTCACTGTAGCCCGGCTGCGACGAATACAAGGGTTCGCGTGCCGTTATCCTCGCCCGTTCTCGCTCACTTTCGCCGTCATTTTCCCGTCGTTCGCCCGCTCAATTTTCACGGACTCACCGTACAAATACCGGCTTTCGTTCGCTGCGCTGCGGCCTGCGGTAACGCCCTTGTATTGCGCCGCTGCTCGCCGGGCTGTCGTGTCGGCACGGCACCGACCGGTGTCGCGGAACATGATATTTCGGAGGTATTCCATGCACTATGTCGCAGCTCAGCCCGTTTTGAACGTTGAAGAAATCGACCGGCTTTCATTCCTGCCTTATTTGTTTGGTGACGATTTCATGATCGCAGAATTGCAGGTGTACGCCTTGGCCCGTAAACACCTGACCGACTACGAGGACTGTTTTTGGCACTTTGTACGACTGCCGCAGGGCGGCGGCTACATGATGCCAACCGGCGATCGCTACCATATGGTTAATGCCGAGGGCTGGTTTGACCGCACCATCAGTGCAGAGGTTGCCGGGATCATCTTGACCGCTCAGGCCATTAGCCGCCGCTGTCTGGCACTCAAAGGGTGTGAGTGTGGCGAACTTTTAAAATTGTTCCTGCTGCGTGAATTCCAGCTTTGGGGCTTCATTGAAAGCCATCCCGACAGTTACGCGATTAGTGCTGCGCTTGAGTGACATAGATAAAACGATTACGGCAGGCAGCAATGCTGCTTGCCACAACGGATAATGCCCTTGAGTGCGAAATGAGGTAAGAGTATGGAAATGGAAATGGAAATGACGGTAGGCAACCTGATAGACCGACTGCAAAAGAATTATTCCCTAGATGACTTGTGCGTGGCTTCACTCTGGTTTGATGAAGACTTTTTGTCGAAAGCGTATGGAGAAGAGTTAACAAGGGAAGAGATCCACGCCGCGATGGTAATGACCAATAACTATGATGCGAATGAAGGTATTAACTGGTCAGTGATCGAGGATGCCGTGGAAAACGTGCTTGACGGTCGTGAAGACCCCAAGGCGTGACCCGTTAACATATAAATGGCAGGGGGAAACCGCCTGCCTAACACCGCCAAAACCCCAGGCAGGCTGTAGCCTGCCGCTGAAGGTAGGGAACGCGCCTTCGGCGCTTTACCCTACCCTCATGCGTTGATGTTTCTTCAAGACCAACCGAGAACGGGGATAGGGGGCAGACCTAATTATCATCGTCTTTCTATACGGTGTTCTCTCTGTATGCCTGCATTGCTTCTTCTTCTGGATATTCTTCCTGCTGTACATCCAGTTACGCCATTTTCTACAGAGCAGACTCTTCGGCCCCCTTCGGCTTCCTGGCATAGCCAGGTCGTCACCCCGACTCAGCTAACCCGGCACGAAGTGCCAGGTAAGCTTCGCCGAACCCCGCAAGCGGGTTTCGGCCTGACGGTGCGGGTCTGATGTCCAAGGTCAACACCTGCAGCTGGCCGATGGCCACCGCATTCACCACGCCGTCGATAACCCTGCCGGCGCTCTAAAGTGCGGAACGGCTTTCGCAGACGCGCCGCCATTCCGCATTGCGCCCTGTTTCATCCTCGGCATGGGGGATGCCTCCGTGAGTAATTCCGACCGTCGCTGCGCAGCAGACCACATTCCCTCGCTCCTTCTGGCAAGCCTGTAATGAACGCCTGTGGCGGGCTTGCCAGCGCTCCTGAACGTGGTCTGGGCCAATGCGCGACGGCGAATACTCACAGAAGCATCACATCAACCCATAAGGAGAGTCAAAACATGTCACAACAGAACGTCCAGGGCGCGACAGCGAAGCCTACAGAAGCATCTTTTGAAATTCACGGGCAGGATTACCGGGCGACCTATTCCCCGGATGACAATAAATTGCGGTTGTATACCTCTCAACGCCTTGATGATGAAACCTACGCGATAGTGAGCAAAGCAGGCTTTAAGTGGGCACCTAAACAAGACCTATTCGTTGCCCCTGCGTGGACACCCCGCCGGGAAGATGTGTTGATCGCGCTGGCCGGAGAAATCGAGGACGACGACAGCACTTTGATCGAGCGACAGGAAGAACGCGCCGAGCGTTTCAGCGGTTACAGTGACAAACGGGCCAGCGAATCCGGTCAAACCCTGTCCCACGTGGATAAACTCGCCGCTGCTGTGCCTTTTGGGCAGCCTATTCTTGTTGGCCACCACAGCGAACGTAAGGCGCGACGCCATGCCCAAAAAATCGAAAATGGCATGCAAAAGGCGGTCATGCTGTTTGAACAGGCCGAGTATTGGCAGCACCGCGCCAAAGCCTCTCTGTTGCACGGCAAATACAAAGAGCGCCCCGATGTGCGCTATCGCCGTATCAAGGGCATCAAGGCAGATCTGCGCAAGGCGGAAAGAACGATTGAAGAAGCTAACAAGTATCTGACACGCTGGCGCACCGACGGACTGGATTTAAAGCGGGCGTTGGCCATCAGTGACTTTGAGCATGTAGCGGCTTGCTTCAGTCTGGAACAATACCCACGCCCACCGGAGAAAAGCCAGTATGAGGGGATGATGAGCCTCTATTCCGCGCTCAAAAATGACATCATTACGCCGGAACAGGCCCGTAATATCGCCGTTTCTTACCATGAAAGCACCATCCGCCATTATCGGCGCTGGGCGACCCATTACGAAAATCGCCTGAACTATGAACAAGCGATGTTGAATGAACAGGGCGGTGTATTCGCGCGTTCACAAGAATTTCAGGTGGGCGGTCAGGTCAAAAGCCGGGGGGAATGGCTAAAAATCATCAGGATCAACAAAAGCGCGGGAGAAGTCAGCACGGTAGAAACGCCCTGTTATACGTTCCTGGGCTATGAGGGAACGATGAAACTGACCGTCGATAAAATCACGGACTATACCGCCCCCACGGGAGCCGATGCGGCACAAGCCCCCGTGACGGTAAAACGTCCCCCGATCGTTAACTATCCTGATGAGGGATTTGTAACGATGACCAAGGCCGAATGGGCTGCGAAACCGGCTGATTACAAAGGTGTGCGCCTTCAAGCCGCCACAGAGACACACGGTGCCTACCGTTATCGCCGCGTAATGACCGCAGGTTGCAGCCTGAGCACTGTCTACATTACTGACTTAAAAATTGTCGAAATCCCGAATAAATAACAGCAGCTCCCCGGAGTCCATCCGGGGAGTCATGGAGACGCTGAGATGCACACTGCATTAAAACAACGTATCGAGATGATGCGCGGAAAAATTCAACAGAGCTCCCCGGTGATGACCGTTCCGGCCAGTTCACAAGTGTTTGTGACGCCCGAAAACATATGTCACCGCCTGGTATCGCTGGCGGGGATCACCGATCAGGACACGATACTGGAACCCAGCGCCGGCACTGGAGCGATTTTACGGGCTATCCGGGCCGTGGCTCCCGCTGCGGCCTGTGACGCGGTAGAACTCAACGCGCAGTTGTGTGACTACCTGCGCAGGGAGTTTGATGACGTCAACGTGATTTGTTGCGATTTCCTGCACTATGCACCCCAGAAGCGCTATAGCCACATCATCATGAATCCGCCGTTTAACCGGGCCGCCGATATTCATCATATCCAGCACGCTTGCACGTTACTGAAACCCGGTGGCGTGCTCACGGCTATCTGCCTGAACGGGCCACGCCAGAATGAAATCCTTAAACCGCTGGCTGAGCACTGGGAGCCTTTACCGGGTGGCCTGTTTGCCTATACCGGGGTGTCTACAGCCATACTGCGACTGACAGTAGCATAGCGCCGCGCCACTATACCGGCAGGGGTGAACGCCCCTGTCTTCGCGCCGGAAAAGGCCGCGCTAACGCGCAGCCCATCCCGTTGCGCGGTAGGGATATCTCGACTGAACGCAGATCATGTGTGTTGCCAGTGCTGTCTATTCTCTTCCTGGTCTTTCGTCTCTCCTCACTCTGGGTATCCCTCAAAAACGGAAAAGGCCACCTTTGGGGTCCCTTCGGCTTACCGCCCGTTCCGGTCGGCTCGTCGAGCCACACTCCGCCCGTTGTGCCGATAAATCGGCACGCCAGTCTCCGCTGAACCCCGCTAAAGCGGGTTTCAGCCCTGCGGGTAGTGTCTGATACCGAACGTCAAGGGCATCGCTTGCGTGTCTCCGCGACCGGAGACTGCCGCTCTGTCGCGCCGTGGCCTGCGCTCTCTGCACCCCGCCGAACCCCTGCCGGGGTGTAAGGGGCAACGCCGTTTCGCTTCGCTTCTTCGGCGTTGCGCCGGGTTCCTGCTCACTCATGCCCGTTACAACGTCACCGTTTAAGTCCCTGTCGCCGGGGCTGATTGAGCCACAGTCTTCCTGGCCGTCCAGGTACTGCTGAAGCACAGTCTCAAAACTTTTTGCCAGCAAAAACTTTTGCGCCTGCCCTGGACGTCTGCCTCAGACCGCTGCTCTTTCGCCCTTGCGGCGCAGGTTCTCAAACGGGTGATGGCAATACCGGAGGAAAAAGAGCAGCAGGTACCCGCAAACGTCAACACCGCGACGAGGAAACTCAACGGGTGATGGTTTTTTAACACAAAAGGAGAAGTAAGATGAACGCTACCACGATCCAGAAACCGGTTTTCAACGCGACCCCTGACAGCCACCGTAAAACGTGCATGGTCATTTATTGCGTGATCAAAGGCACGCCCTCTATCCACTTCTGTAGTTCCCCCCTATCTGGCGCAGACAGCAACCTGTGGATAGCCATCAATCCCGCCAGTTCTTCAGTGTCTCCAGTGGGGCAAAAGGTCGAAAGAAGCGATCTACACGCCGCCATCGAACAAATCATGACCATCAACAATATGGCGCATAACGTTGTGCGTGTAGAGGAAGTGCTACGCCGAAAAGAATATGTCGATTATTGCGTCACTTACAACGCCCTGAGTCGTTCCTGAGTCCATTACGCCCGATACGAAACAACGTCAACACCCCCGCGAGGAACCTCGTCGGGGGAATACAGAAAGGAGAAATCGAATGAACGCTACCACGTCCCTCACCACCGATATAAACCCTACTCAGGCCGCTGGAGAAATGATCCCCTCGGTCGCCGTCGATCGCATTATCGCGCAGCGTAACAGCGGTATTGCAACGTTCTTGCAGGCGATTGCCCTGCTTCAGAAGGCGCGTGAGCAACTGCTGAGTGCGTCAGGCAAAACCTACTTCCCTGACTTTAATCGCATCATCGAATACAGCCTTTCCAGCCCGGTTGCCACTGAGCAAGATAAAATCCGACGCAACATCAGTCGTGCGGCAGACCGTGAAGTTTGGCAACGTCTGATGAACGATACAGGTATGTTTACCCTGATGAGCACCAAGCAGCGGGACGCGTGGGATACCAGCCTGTACAGCGATGCTTGCCCGGAAATTTCGCTTGATAACGTACTGGCGACTTTTAAAAACCTTCACGCCAACAAGGCTGATACGTTCGAACAGGGGCTGATCGATGTGTTCCGTTCCCTCTCTTGGGACTACAAGACGAATAACCCTTGCTGCCTGGGCAAAAAAATCATCCTCAATGGGATGGTGAGCAGCTTTCAGGATAAATTCTATTCGTTAGGGAGTTACGGCCAGACGCGGATCAATGACCTTGCGCGGCCTTTCTGGATATTGGACGGTAAGAACGTGCCAGATTTTCGGGTGTCCGAAGGGGCGCGGTTTAGTGAGTTTATGTCTCGGGGGCCAAAGCAGGTAAACCAGCTCTTTACCTGTGAATACTTCACCATTAAAGCTTTTAAAATTGGCACGGCGCACATTGTATTTACCCGCCCGGAGTTGGTCGATAAAATCAATGATATTGTCGCCCGACGCTTCCCTGGTGCGTTACCGCCTGCGGTCTAAAGTATTGGCGGGGGAAACCCCGCCTTAATGTTTCTTGGTTGCAACCTTTCAGAGAGATTGCGATCATCACGTTGGCGGTTACCAGGAAGGGAGGAACTACCGGTGAGGAACAACAAGAAGGATGTGCAGAGTGCGGTGCAACAGATCCTGAAGCACGACAGATCTGCCAATACACGGATGCTGTTCGATGACGATGCCAGTAATGGCTGGGCCTTGCTTCATCAAATCAAGCGCAACAGAAACCGTTTTATCCGATGGACTTTATACCTGTACATCATTTTAGGTGTGGTGCTCTACGGGTGTCATCTGATGTCTAAGCAGAACCCTGATGGCATGTGGAACTCGCTCTATTTTGCAGTAGCGCTCAGTGCTCCCTTCGCCGCCTATGTTGTCGGTAAGCGGGCATTCAAAAGGGACTGGTAACAACCAGATCGGCACGGATACCCGGCCCCCTGTAAGTTTGCGCCGGAAAAGCAGCGCCTGCGGCGCATAAGGCGTAACAGACAGCGCTGCCGCGCTGTTCTCTTCAGCCTTATGGTTTCGTTGATGCATACCGGGTGTTCCCTCTCTACCACGGCGAATTCCCTCCCTCTTACTTCTACCTTGCGCGCCTCCCCATGCTGGGGAACGAGCTGGCGTGAACGGAGCCAGGTAACCCTGTCTCCGCCCTTCGGGCTTTCATCTCTGACGCAAAATCTGTTGATATCGCACAAATAAATATCTTGCAGCAAGATTGCAGCAAGATATTTATTTGTGGTTTGACTTTCTGAAAGGATCGTATTTCTTGTATCTTATGTAACACAATGAAATGTATAGCTAACTTTATAAAATGATTGCAGCAATCTTGCAGCTAGATTTTGAGTTGTTGCAAGATTATATATAGCCTATATAATCATCATATTGCAGCAATCTTGCAGCAAGATAATGGGGGCGTTATGGCTTGGATTGTTGGATTTGTTTCACAAAAAGGCGGGGTAGGTAAGAGTACCCAGGCAAGGGCGTTGGCCCGTGAGGCTACCGAAGGAGGCATAAAAACCAAGATTGCTGACCTGGATACGGACCAAGCCACATCAGCGGATTGGCACCGGAGAAGGCTAGCCGCAAATCTGAAACCGGCTGCTTCTGTCGAGGTCTTTTCAACATCTGAGCAGGCGATTGCGGCAGCGGAAGGATTTGACCTGTTGATTATCGATGGCCCGGCGAGAGCCAGTAAAGGTACCTTGGAAATCGCAAAAGTGGCCGATTTGATTGTGCAACCGACGGGGGCCTCTCTTGATGATCTGATCCCTGCTATTAAAGTGTTTCATGGCCTCGTTAACGCCGGTATCCCCCGTGCTAAACTGGTCTTCTCACTTTGCCGCATTGGTACCGAAACGGAAGAGGCTGACGCAAGGGCATACATCCAGGAAGCCGGATACGAAACCCTGGACGGCTGCCTGGTCGAAAAGCCTGCCTACCGACTGGCACAGAACGCAGGATTGGCGGTAACCGAAACCCGCTTTAAAGGCCTCAGAGAACGCGCCGACAAACTTATCCAGGCGCTGATTGATAAAATAGGAGAGTAATTGCAATGGTCGATGTTTCTAAACTAAAGAAACGGGGAGGCCTGGGAACTCCTCCTACTCTTGATGAAGCGGCAACCAGCCTGACGGCACCAGAATTTGCCCCGGCACCGTTGGAAGATTCACCAACAGCGTTAACACCATCACCGGTGCCGGATGCTAGCAGTGCAAATCCTCCGGCCAAGAGCAAAGCACCAGCTCGGCAGATTTTTCGTGATGGACGTTCCGCCAGAACAACAAACCGCACACTGGCGTTTGCAACGCGGGTGACACCAGAGTTTGACAGAGAGATCCGCTACATTGCTGAGCGCGAGAACCTAAAGCTTGTTGAGGTACTGGAAAAGGGTATCGAAGCACTCAAAGAAAAACTGAATTACAAAAACCTGAAGTAAAACAATAGTCGTAACTATTATTGCAGCAATCTTGCAGCTAGATTGCTGCAATATTTTTGCATATATAATCTTGCTGCAATCTTGCAGCTAGATTGCAGCAAGATTTAAGTGTATAATACTCAGGTTGAGTATCTATGCTTGCTATGTAAATACTCAATGTGATTGTTTATGATGAGATAACTATGATTAACACTCGAATTGAGTGTTAAACTACAAGGGATAAATACTCGAGTTGAGTATTAACGGAGATGGCATGAAACTATTTTGTGATGATGGTTCAACGAACGTAAAACTGGCATGGTTCGAAGCAGGCACGTTAATAACGTCGGTGTCTGTAAATTCGTTTCGTAACGGTTGGAAAGTCGATGGTCTGGGAAGCCGTAAAACGTACAACTACAGCCTTGATGGCCATAAGTACACCTATGATCCGGTAAGCGAAGCGGCAATCAGTACCACGCACATCGAGTACCAATATACCGACTCAAATGTGTTGGCTGTGCATCATGCGTTGCTCAATAGCGGTCTGGAGCCACAGGAAATCTCACTCACGGTGACGTTACCTATCAGCGAATACTACACGGCTGATTGCCAGAAAAATGAACTTAACATCGAGCGCAAGATCAAGAACCTTTTGCGACCGGTTAACCTGAATAAGGGTGAGGCCTTCACTATCACCTCGGTGGACGTGATGCCTGAATCATTGCCGGCAGTCTTTACACGTCTGGTCAGTGACAACGTAGGTGAGTTTGAAAAGTCATTGGTCATCGACCTGGGCGGGACAACGCTCGATGTCGGGGTGATTGTCGGCCAGTTCGATGATGTGTCTGCCGTACACGGGAATTCTAAAATCGGTGTGTGTCAGGTAACCAATGCGACCCTGACGGCCCTCAGAATGGCCAGCAGTGACACAAGCCCGATGATCGCTGACGAACTCATCAAGAAGCGCCATGACGCCACGTTTTTCAGTCAGGTTGTCAATGATGAAAGCAAGCAGTCATTGGTGCGGGATACGATAGAAACGGCGATCCACAAATTGGGTGAGCATGTCGTTGACGATTTGACTAAATTCCGCAACGTGAACAGGGTTTACATTGTTGGCGGAGGTGCAACACTGATAGCACCTGCTGTAAGCAAGTTTTGGGCGCATCTTGGCGATAAAGTGGTACTGATGGATGAGCCTCAAACCGCGCTTGTTAAAGCAATAGCCCGATTTAAAGGAGAGTGAACATGGAGCCTGATGATATGGAGGGAAGAAAAAAAATCTCTCTCTATCTGCATCCGGAAGAATTGTCAGACCGCATGGCGCTTGACCAGGTCGATACTGTTCCACGCAAAAAAAGAGGGGAACTGTATCGGCATGCACTGATCGCCGGGTTGGCATTGCATCAGCTGGATCAAAGGCTACCTGAGTTACTGACCCTGTTGTTCACCAGGACGCTGACACCGGATGAGGTGATCAACCAGCTGGCTGCAATGACAGGGTGGAAGCCATCGCAGGTACAGATCAAGGATGTGCTTGCCGCGCTTAACATGGAAATTCCCAGGGAACCATCAGGGCCAGAGCCTGATGAAAAGGTGAATGTTGAACTTGTCAGGACAAAACTGCAGGGGCTTTTATGACAGACTTACTGGAAGGTGATTTTCGCGCTGGCAAATGAGAATAGTATTTTCATTAAAGGGGAATGCTCCCCAGCTGGCTGAAAGTTACACGCCAGCGTTTGCTGGCGTTTACTTTATCACGGCAACCGGGAGATCCTTCCAGCGTGTCGTATAGGCAGGGGAGAGCATCTCCTGCTTCATTTTCCAGCCTTTGTTGATACCTTGACCCGCAAACCATATCTTGCCCATCCCCGTTGCGTTGATGTGATCCACAACCGTCATCAGTTTCTCACTGTTCGCCCTGGGCGGTAAATCGTCAAACAGGTCTATCTGTCCGGGCCGGTGACAAAAGTCATTCAGGATGATGCCGGCTTTTTGGTACCGGTACCCGTCGCGCCAGATTTGCTCCAGGGCTTTCATCGCGGCCGCAACGATATCACGTGTATCTTGCGTGGCCAGCATCAGTACCTGGTTCGCATTATTCCCGTAATACGGATCATTGGCGTATGGACTGGTGCGTAGAAATACGCTGACGTGTCGGCAGTATTGCCGTTCCTCACGCAGTTTTTCTGCGGCGCGTTCTGCATATTGGCAGACCGCCTGCCGCATGTCCTGCAGCTGCGTGACGCGTTCGCCAAAGCTGCGGCTGCAGATGATTTGCTGCTTTGCTGGCAGGGTATCGATCGAGATGCACGCGGTACCGTTGAGCTCACGAACGGTACGTTCTACCACTACGCCAAAGGTTCTTTTCATCAACTGCAGGTTGGCATCGGCCAGCTGCAGCACCGTTTCTATTCCCATCACTCTGAGCTTGGCCGAAAGCTTGCGGCCTATGCCCCACACCTCCTCGATCGGGAGCAATGCCATCAGCTTGCGCTGCCGTTGCCGATCGCTCAAATCCACCACGCCGCCAGTCGCTGGCCACGTTTTTGCTGCGTGGTTGGCCAGCTTTGCCAGTGTGCGGGTTTGGGCTATGCCAATGCCACAGCTCAACCCGGTTTGCTGCTTTACCGTCGTTCGAACGCGCTGGCCAAAAGCGAGGAATGGCTCACAGGTGTTAATGCCGGTGATGTCCAGGAAGGCTTCATCAATCGAGTAAATCTCCAGTTTCGGTGCCAGGGCTTCCAGCACGGACATGGTGCGGGCACTGATATCGCCGTAAAGCGTATAGTTACTGCTGAACGTCGCTACCTGGTACCGGGTGATCAGCGATTTCATTTGGAAATAGGGGGCACCGCGTTTAATACCCAGCGCTTTCGCCTCGCGGTTGGCCGCCACGATCGCACCATCATTATTACTGAGCACGATCACCGGTTTACCCTTCAGGTCTGGCCGAAACAGCTGCTCACAGCTGGCATACATCGAATTGACATCACAGAGCAGGTACATGGCCAACTCAACGGAAGGTATGAATGCCGTGTATCACGACACCAAATATATCCAGATCGTCTGGATCAACATAAATCGGGCTGTAGGCAGCATTCATTGGCTGCAGGCAGAGTTGGGGGTGAACACACAGACGCTTGACCGTAAATTCACCACCCACAGAGGCAACTACAATATCGCCGTGCCGTGGTTCCAGGGCTTTATCAACGATCAGCAGATCGCCGGAGAGAATACCCGTCTCAATCATGGATTCACCTTCAGCACGAACGAAATAAGTCGCTGAAGGATGGTGAATTAAAAACTGATTCAGATCCAGCTGGGCTTCTATCCAGTCTTGGGCTGGGCTGGGAAAACCTGCAGGGCAACTTTCTCCAAACAGAGGGAGCGAAAGCCGGCTTTCAGTCAGGGCAGCGATCAGTTCTGCTTTCATCTTTTATTGAAACCTTGAATATATACTGTATGAATTAACAGTATTATGAATGCCGTTTTGGCCAAATAGCAAGGTGGCCAGGGAGCCAATCAGGTAGGTGGATGTTTTGCCATTGAAAATAGTTTCTTTGCAAATTAATGACTGGCTCAGCAAAAACCGCAGGGCCAGGGTAGCAAGGGGATATCCGGGGACGATCGGCAGGGTAGCAGGGCCAGGAAAGGAACTGCCGGAAGAAAAAACCGTGTTGGCCCCCAGGGGCTTCCCGCCCGTTCCGGTCGGCGCGTCGCCTGCATTCCGCTAAGCCCGTCAATTGACGGCCTAAGCTCCACGGAGCCACGGGCCGTGTCTCCGCCTTCGGTAGCAACCGAGGCTGGATGGAAGGTCAACACCAAGGTCAGGGGCGCGCTTGCAGCGGCCAGGGCCGCGCCGCTTTCACTGCCCTGCGGTAAATCAGCAGGGCGCTGAGGGGCAACGCCGTTTCGCGCCCGCGCGTTTCGTCGTTGCGGCGGGTTCCTGCTCGTTTCATTACCTGGATATCTTCACCCATTTGAGTTCTTTCGCCGGGGCTGAGACAAGCACAACCCGTCTTGCTGTCCAGGGGCCGGCCTTGCCTTTCGCAATAAATTTTTCCCGGCCATTTCATTAGACCGAAAAAAATTTCCCGCTCACCCCCAGACATCTTCACCGGGCCATGCTCGTTTCGCCCTTTGCGGCGAACGACTCTCAAACGGGTGAAGGTAATACCCAGCGGGAAAGTCCAGCAGGTCCCCGCAATAACATCAAAACCGCGGCCCCGACAACTCAACGGGTGATGGTTTTCAAAAGCGAAAGCTCAACGGAAATAAGGAGATTCATCATGGCAGAACGTGGCGTAAACAAAGTGATTTTGGTCGGCAATCTGGGTCAGGCTCCCGAAATTCGTTATATGCCCAATGGGGGCGCGGTAGCCAATCTGACGTTGGCAACTTCCGAAACATGGCGCGACAAGGCAACGGGCGAACAAAAAGAAAAAACCGAATGGCATCGCGTCGTCTTGTTCGGAAAGCTGGCCGAAGTGGCCGGGGAATACCTGAGCAAAGGCTCAAAGGTCTATATCGAGGGGCAACTGCAAACCCGCAAATGGCAGGACGAACAGGGTGGCGATCGCTACACCACCGAAATCGTGGTGAAGGTCAATGGCACCATGCAAATGCTGGGCGGCGGCGAGCGTCAGACCAGCGGCAATGCACCTCAACCTCCGGCTGCCGCGCAGCCAGCAGCCAGCAGCGCACCGGCCAAGGGCAAGCGTACTGGTAAAGGGAAAGGTACGTCAAAGGGAACAGATGCCGCGCAAGCACCATCAGCGCCACCATCGCAGCCGCAAGGTGGTCAATACCCGCCGATGGATTTTGAAGACGATATCCCGTTTTGAAGATGACCTTTTCGCCCTGTGCAAGCAGGGCATCACTAACAGGAGTTTATAGCCAATGACTGACCAGACCGATCAACACGTGCTGTTACCGGAAGGCACGTTTACGCATGAAGAGGCCTGCGCTGTAACAGCTGCCTACAGCAATATCACCATCGAAAACTATCAAGGGGGGCAATTTCAGCTCGTTATCAGGGACAACGGCCACTTGGTCAAGCGTTATTGGAATTTTGAACCCGATGCCGGTTATTGGCTGAATCGCGGTATCACGGATTACGGTGTGAAAAAGCAGTAAGCAAAAGGGTGCCGGACGTGAGCCGTCCGGCAGACAGTAGTCAATACATAAGGAGTCTCAACTATGTCAGTTACCGAGTCTAAAGCAAAAACATCTAAGAAAGCTAGCAGTAAGGCGAAAGAAAAAGCCGTGTCTAAAGAACTGGTTACCCTGCTCGAGAGTACGCCAGTTGTTCTGGTGCCATTCTCTCAATTGGCCGATACCGAGCTGAACACACGTATCGTTCCGCATACGGACAAGGAAATTCGCGGGTTGGCCGACAGCATCAAGGGTGTGGGCATTCTGCAAAACCTGATTGTCATCGAATTGCCTGACGGCCAACTGGGCGTTGTCGGGGGCGGGGGCCGCAAAAAGGCTACCGCGCTATTGGTGAGCGAAGGGCTTATCGATGCCGATCAACCGTTTGTGCCTGTGAAGGTAGTTCCACGTGAACTGGCGGTTGCTGCATCGATGACAGAAAACGGCCAGCGTAAATCAATGCACCCCGCCGAACAGATCATCGGCTTCCGTACGCTTTCCGAAGAGGGGAATACTCCAGCGCAGATCGGTGACCTGCTGGGATATGGCGCCCGTCATGTACAGCGCATGCTGAAATTGGCCGGGTTGGCTCCATCGATCCTTGATGCATTGGCCAAAGACGAACTCACAACCGAGCACTGCCATGTGTTGGCGCTGGAAAATAGCCATGAGCGCCAGTTGCAGGTTCTGGATATGGCCAAAGAGAACAGCTACAACGGCAAGCCCCAAATTCATCAAATACGCAGCTTGATAACCGCCAGTGAAGTCCAGATCAGCGGCAGCGGGAAGTTTGCATTTGTCGGAGCCAATGCTTTTGAGGACAGCCAGATCCGCCGTGATCTGTTTAGCGAGGACGATGGTGGCTATGTCGATAAAGTCCTGCTTGATACGCACCTCGTTAACAAGCTGGAGATAGTTGCCCATGCCCTACAGGAAAACGAAGGATGGGCATGGTGTCTGCATCGGATGGATCGCGTGGAACGCTATGGCGAGGATGCACAGACGTACAGCTTTTTGCCTACCCCAGCACCGTTGTTTACCAAAGAAGAACAGGCCCGACTGGACACGCTGACAGCCGCGCTGCAAGAGGTTGAAACCCACGACGATGAATATGAGATCCAGCAACAGATTGAAGACCTTGAATCGGCTGTAGCGATCCGTGCGTGGACACCTGAGCAGAAAGCACAGGCTGGGGTGGTCGTGTCCTTTGAGGATGATGAGGTTTGCATTCAGCGCGGTGTTCTTCTTCGGGAACAGAAGGAGGGGACAGAGGGGGCCAAAGCAGACAGCGAGACTCGAACATCATCTGGCATCACTTATACCCGCCAACCCGAACCGGTGGACGACATCAGTTTACCGTTGCTGACCAAAATGTCATCGGAGCGGACGCTTGCAGTGCAGGCAGCGGTAGTACAACAGACACCAAAGGCCGTTGCATTGCTGGCATGGACGTTGTGCCGTGACTTGTTATCGCATCATTGGGGGGCGACGTCTGCGTTAAAAGCGTCATTGCGTTGCTCTCACAATAGCTTGCTGGAAAATGCGCCGTCAGGCAAAGAGGGTACGGCTTATCTTGCTCTCAAAGCAGAAATCGAGCGTGTCACAGCCATGTTGCCGGACGGTTGGGATCGTGACTTTACCACCTTCTTTACGTTGAAAGGGGAGCAGTTGCTTTCCATCCTCGGTTTATGTGCGGCTTGCGGGTTGGATGGTGTACAGACCCGTGAATGTGGGCATACGACACGCAGTCCGCTCGATGCGGTGGAAACGGCGTTTGATTTCGAACTGCGTGACTGGTGGCAACCGACAAAAGCCAATTTCTTTGACCACCTGAAAAAACCACAAATTGTCGAGTTCCTGAATGAAGCGGGTTTCACCGGTGCGGCAAGTGATGCGGAGAAGATGAAGAAAGGGGACGCCGCAGAGTTGGCCGAAGAACGGATGGCAAGTAACCGTTGGGTGCCAGTGTGGATGACCGCGCCTCAACCTAAAGAGGCCCCTGTCGACGATCCTGCCAACGCAGAAAATGTTGAAGGTGAAACCCATTCCGACGAAACAGCCACCACTGACGCTGCCTGATAACTGGAGCTGCCGCCCGAAAGGGCGGCTGATAACACGATGACCAAAGAAGAAAAATTCACGTTAGCCAAGCTGCAAGCCTTTACCGCCACCGATTTTGAACAGTACCGCGAACGCGGCGAGGAGGCACGCTTGCGGTTATCCAGTGCAGTGATCGCAGCGCTGGGTTTGCCTGACTGCTGGCAGATCGATTGCGAACACCGGCAAGAATGGTGCGGGGTACACCCGGTGCATCTGCGCCTGTCTCATGTGTCTGCACCACGGGTGCCGATCGATATCATCAGTCCGAGCCATGAGTCCCCGTACTGGTATGGGCGACTGTGGTTTGAAGACGCGGGATCGGTGGTCTGGTTCTACAGTGCCGACAGTTTTAACCCGGAAGCGATAAGGGCGATGATCGCACGACTGGATGAGTATATTCGTGCCGGTTATACCGAATCGAATGGATTGGCAGCGGCACTGCGCATGGGAGGGCATGGCGTATGATCCCGACTCACTTGTCACTCGTTCCCGTCAGCCCATTCCAGTTGGCTGCAATTCAAGCCATTGCCAGTGTAGAAGCCAAGCAGGATGCGGGGCGGAGTTTACCCACGTATCCCTATGCCAAAGCGTTGTTTCGCTCCCTCAATGAGGGGCGTGGCAAGATAACGGCGATGGATATCTGGAGCATCGATACCAGCTACAATCCCAGGGAGCGGCAGGGTTCGACCAAGCAACGCTATATCGAGGCACTGGATGTGCTGATATCCAGCCGGGGAGAACGGTGCCCGATGCCGTTGCCTGATAGCCTCGTGAGAACGTTTTTCCCCGAAACGCGCTTGCGCCATCAGGAACGGCGATACAAGCGAGCGGATTTGCAGGCGGATCGCCAACAACGGCAACAAGAAAGGACGAGGCTGCAAAAACGCCGACGTTACCAAACTCAAGTGGCACAAGCTGAAATTGAACTGGCCTTTACGACGCCGAGTGAACTGGCTGCATGGTACAAACGTCAGGAGCGGCAGGGGATTTATGACGATGAGCTGATCGGGATGGTTCAGGCATGGGGCCAGCGGTTTACGCGTCTGCATCGGGATGCATTCTACCTCGGCAGTCCATTGTGGGCGATTGTCAAAGAGATGCGGGGTGAACTGGAGAGCCGGTCGGTGATAGATCAATGGCTGGATACGCTTATGCTGCCCAACAAACTGGCAGGCAAACCGTGAGCGGATGGTGCTACTCGTTGCGCTGGCGGTATCCCCATCGCGTCTGTCCGGGGGAAACGGTGCTGGTATCCGTGGATGTTGCTGCGGGTGCGCCAGTGCCTGCCAGTATCATGGAGCTGTTTGTGCCGGGCGGTGATTATGCCGTGTCGCTGGATTTTCTCGACGTGCGCCCTATTCGCCGCTGGAGTCCAGAACGCAAGGCGCAGGCACGCCAGCGCAATCTGGAACGTAGGGTAATGAACGTCGCGCCACTGTTTGCCGATGAGTTGATCGCGCGTGAGCTGTCCAATAGGCCAGATTACTTCAAGGGCAAATGAATACTATACTGAATACAATGCTATTTTCAGTCGCCAGAGGGAGGTGGGTATGTGGAAATACCTAAGACGTAAGATCGCGAACAACCCCAGAGTGCAAAAAATGTCGCCAGCACAGCGAAAAAGTGTTGGCGGGAAGTTCATTATCTACAGCACCCTGCTGTTGCTTATCCCCTTCACCGGCATGCTGTTGTCATACAGTAGCGCACTGGTGCATATCACCTTTCAAGTGATCTGGGCCGTTTCCATGATCCTTGGTTGCGTGATTGCCTTTGAATCTGAGCCTGAGTCGGGTACCAGGGCAAAATGACGTTGGCCAGGGCGGGAAGGTCAAGAACAGACGGCACCTGCGGTGCCGTTTTTTCCCGTACTTTCCTGCCTCATTCGTTTCTTCTCCTGGTGAACTGTTATCCCGGAATTGCTGTTTAGACCTCTCTTCTTCCTGAACAACCCTCTTTACCTTGTCTTTCTCATTGTCATTTCTCCGATCGTTTCCATTCCATGCTGTTGGTGTCGCATCTCTTTGGCCCAAAAGCAGGTCCTGGATACCTTCGGCTTCCAGGCGTTGCCTGGTCGTCACCCCTACTCAGCTAACCCGGCCAAAATATGCCGGGCAAGCTTCGCCGAACCCCGCATAAAAAGCGGGGTTCGGGCCTGAAGGCTAGGGTCTGATATCTAACGGCCAGGTCAAGGGCAGCAGCTGGCCAGGGCCAGCGCGTTCACTGCCCCGCGGTAAAGCTGCAGGGCGCTAAGGACGTCCCGCCGTTCCGTCGTGCCGGGTGTGTTCATACTGTTGCCCTGGTGATCCCTCTCTCGTTTAGTTCTTCGCGGATGGCTGTTTGTAGCACCATTCCCGTTCAGAAAACAAAGGAAGGTGAACGCCGTAAACGGCCCTTTGTTTTCTGCCCAGGCCTGTTGCTCCTTACGCCATTTGCCGCGTGAGACCTAACCGAAAGATGGACTAACCACCTGATAAGGGGAAAAACAGCATGAACACACAAAACGTCAACGTCAAAACCGCCACGCAAGATCCTCCCAAAAGATGGGTAAAAAAACTACGCGCTTTCGCCTATCAAGAGCAGGGCCGTTTTGTCGTGAAATATACCGCCTACAGCCTTCGTGGAGTCTTTAGCACGCATCATCGGTATTTTATCTTTGCAAAAAGCAGGCTGGATGCAGCTTTCAAATTCGGCTTGCTTGCGCCAAAGGAAAGCGACTTTGTTGTGGATGCCGTGGATGTGCAGGTGCCTATACAAGACGTCTGTATCAGCACAACAGGCTATCACTTTACAGTTGATGCCGATCAGTGGCGATGTCTGGAAAACGGCGAGTTCGTGGAAGTGGCACGCGATGGCGATATCTGGAACGCCGAACGTACGTACGCATTACCCCTCTATGGCCATTTGCAACACGATGACTAACAAGTAGGGTTTCCCCTGCCTTCTCTAGCTGGTTTACCCCTGAGAAAGTTAGACCGGCTTTCACTGTCAAATATGGAGATAAGCCTATGTCACAACTGAGTTTTAACGATTTATGCAGCGCGTTCGAAAGCGTATCAGCACAAACCAAGCCCGTACCGATCAAGAAACCGCTCAGCCCAGTACCGCCCCGCATGATCATGCCAGATGTAGCCCGAAAGCAATTTATCAGCGTCTTTGCTCACACAGCGCAAAATATGCGGCGTTGGGACGTTTTTCGTGACTTCATTACACTGGCGGCCAGTGAGCTGGATATGGCTCGCATCCGAACGCCTGAAAATATCGAGCGTAGCCGCCAGATTTGCGACGGTTACACGGCTGCTGATCACGACAATATGAAAAAACTGTTTTGCCTGATGGTCACCGCCCTGGAAGGTGAATTTCATGATTTTCTGGGGTCAATATTCATGGAGCTGGAACTTGGCTCCGATCAGATGGGCCAATTTTTTACGCCATATCATATCCAATTGATGATGGCGAAAATGCTGACTGGAGATATTGCGGCAGTAGTCCAGAAAAAGGGCTGGATAGAGCTGCATGAGCCAGCATGCGGCGCTGCGGGTATGGTGCTGGCCTATGCTCAATGCATGCTGGAAGCGGGGCTAAATCCTTCCGAACACCTGTATGTCGAGTGCATCGATATTGATCCTATTGCCGCTGATATGGCTTTCATCCAGTTGAGCCTGCTCGGGATCGCTGCCAAGGTGATCACCGGCAATGCATTGACCACGAAATTCACCCGCGTTCGCTATACGCCGACTTACTACATCAAGGAATGGGAAGGCCGGTTGGCTCTGCGGCAGAGTGTGGAGGCGCTGGCAAAGATTATGCAGCAGGCGACCAAAACGGCGGTTTTGAGCTGAGATTTGAGCATTAATAATGCCGGTCAAGGCAGTTTATAGCCCTGTTATGCCCAGCGGGAAGGGGGGACCCTCCCCGCTTTAATGCTATAAAATGAGTCCCGTGGTGGGACTAAAACCTTGATTAATCCCAATTTGGGACTATAATAAACAGTATGAAAATCATATCCGTTAAGACATTAAAAGATTTTTGGGATGAATATCCCGATGCCGAGCAGCCGCTGAAAGCATGGGTAGATGAGGCCGTCAAAGCGAACTGGCGTACCCCGGCAGAGATTAAAGAACAGTACCGCAGCGCCAGCATTCTGAAGAACAGGCGGGTGGTATTCAATATCAAAGGAAACGACTACAGGTTAATCGTAGCGATTGCCTACCAGCGGGGATGGATGTTTGTGAAATTCATCGGCACGCACCGCAAATACGATGCCATCGATGCTGAAACTGTAGAACTGGAGTAAAACGATGCAAATTAAACCGATCCGTAACGAAGCTGATTATAACGCAGCACTAAAAGCGGTTTCACCCCTCTTTGATAACGAGCCAGAAATAGATACGCCCGAAGGGGACTATTTTGAAGTCATGTGCCTGCTGATTGAAGAATACGAAAAGAAGCACTATCCCATTGAGCCTCCTCACCCCATCGAGGCGATAAAGTTCCGGATGGAGCAACAGGGCTTGACGGTCAAAGACTTGGAGCCAGCGATCGGCAGGGCAAACCGTGTGTATGAAGTCCTGAACGGTACACGAAAACTCACCTTGCCGATGATCCGTAACCTGCACAAGCAATTCAATATCCCGCTGGAAAGTCTGGTTGGCGTGTAATTTTCCGCAACAGGCAGCTACAGGTGTAGAACATCCATCCTGTGGTTGCTGCCCAGGTTTACCCCTATACGGCGCGCAAGCACGGGCGGCAAAAAGCCAAAGAGAGGACGGCGCCTGCGGCGCCGTTCTTCTCTCTGCCGCTCCAGGGGGGATTGATTATCTTCCTCTCTGATCTTCTTCCAGGTCATCTCTCTTTCCTGATTATCTTCTTCCGACACCGATGGTATTGCAGCTGGCTGGCGAGAAACTAAATCAACGGCTGTTTGGATACCTTCGGCTCCCAGGCGTTGCCTGGTCGTCACCCCTACTCAGCTAACCCGGCCAAAAATGCCGGGTAAGCTTCTGCCGAACCCCGCAAGCGGGTTTCGGGCCTACGGCTAGGGTCTGATATCTAACGGCCAGGTCAAGGGCTGCAGCTGGCCAGGTGGCCAGCGCGTTTCACTGCCCTGCAAAAGGCTGCAGGGCGCTAAGGTCGCCACGGCGTTTCGCCGTGTCGGGTGTGTGCATATTGCTACTACCGTGTCAGTCACACCCACTGAGTCCCTCGCCCCGCTAAAAACTACCTTCCAGGCGTCTGAAGTCAAATCTGTCGCCGGCACCCGTTCGCACTCCCTGCGGTCGCTTGCGCTGCGGCTTTGTCGCCAAATTTGACTTCATCCTCATCCCTGGAAGGTCAGTTTAGCGGTTGCGGCGAGGGGCTCAGTGGGATGTGACAATAAACACTAACGGGAGAAATAACATGCACACACAAAACGTCAAGGTCAACGTCAACAGCGCGACGGAAGCTAGCAGGGTATGTGAAAGGACAACACCTCGATTTGATGGTTTTGTCTGCAACNTTCAATCACGTCACCCGTTTGATGTTATCAGCGGTGACGTGGTGATCCAACGGCTGGAAAAAGATGCCAATAAAGGGTGTGGCAGCTATTACGAAATTTACGAATCACGCCTACTGGCTATGGCGATGAACTGGATGGAAAGATTAACGCTAACAGATCGCCCGGTGTTTATGGGCGCGGCAACGAAGCGGGGGATCATGCTGACACTGGCCGAAGAACAACGCGCACAGGCCTCAAGTGATGA
This sequence comes from Serratia sp. 14-2641, assembly GCF_001692375.1. Lineage (NCBI taxonomy): Bacteria > Pseudomonadati > Pseudomonadota > Gammaproteobacteria > Enterobacterales > Yersiniaceae > Serratia > Serratia sp. 14-2641. The sequence continues at coordinate 40,563 of NZ_LXKR01000026.1, forward strand.
ACTGATGGCCGAGCTGGCTGCCGATTACTGATTTTTTTAACCCGGTGGCGGCGTATTGCTGCCGCCCCGCACTGGAAGGAAAAAAACCATGCACTTAAATCTGACTGAATCATCTGCTGCTCTGGGTATGAATGCCAGCACGGAAACCGATCGCGCCTATTGGCAGAGCCGTGAAAAAGCAGCGGTGAAAAAGCCGGTTGAAATTGACGTTCATCGGTTCCATGACGCGTTAGGCGCGATATACCCGATTAATTGGTCATGCAGCGAAGATGGTGAGTGTGAAACGTTTATGTCAGCTGAGATGTATTGCGGCAACGTTACCGAAATTTACACCCGGATCGGAGTTCGTTACTTCGAGATGCGGGATTACAGCAACCTGAGCCACGCGAAGATCCTGGCCAGCGTTAAGGAGGCGTTTGGTTTAAGCCAGAAATGAAAAAAGCAGGGTTTCCCCTGCCTTCTCTAGCTGGTTTACCCCTGAGAAAGTTAGACCAGCTTCCAATAATCAACATGGAGATAAAGCCATGAATATTGAAGTCTCAATCATTGCACCATCTGCGCTGTATGTAAAGCAATTGGAGATCCAAAACGAGCATCCGAAAAAACCGGTTCGCATTCTACGCCGTGACATTTCCGCCAGTGATCTCAATCCGGAAATGCTCGACTTGGGTTTCCATATCCCCCAGTCCCACCACCAAGTCAAGTCCGTCCGTCTTTCTACTATGCGTGGGAGGGATTGGGGGCACGTTCTACTTGTTCTTCAGCTTACACGGGCGTTCGCCTGATTTAACGCGCCGCCCCTAGTGGGCGGCTTTTTTTGGCTATTCATCACCCGTTTGGAATGGTGCCCACGTCGGCGCCGCAAAAACCATAATAAGCAGCTGCTGCGGCTGCGCCGCAGCGGTGGCTTCTTTTGCTGCATTTTCTCAGCGTATGGCGGGCGGGCTGGATCTGAATTGACCACAAGGTATTGATACTAAATTTCTTCCTCTTCATCTCACTACTTTCCTTAGTAATACCACGTCGTTGGATCAACAGATTTCTGGCCCAAAATCACGTCTACGGCAGTCTGGATACCTTCGGCTCCCAGGCTTTGCCTGGTCGTCACCCCTACTCAGCTAACCCGGCAAAAACATGCCGGGCAAGCTTCGCCGAACCCCGCAAGCGGGTTTCGGGCCTACGGCTAGGGTCTGATATCTAACGGCCAGGTCAAGGGCTGCAGCTGGCCGGGGGCCAGCGCGTTCACTGCCCTACGATAGGGCAGTAGGGCGCTAAGGTCGCCACGGCATTTCGCCGTGTCGGGTGTGTGCATATTGCTACTGCCGTGTCAGTCACACCCGCTGAGTCCCTCGCCCCGCTAAAAACTACCTTCCAGGCGTCTGAAGTCAAATCTGTCGCCGGCACCCGTTCGCACTCCCTACGGTCGCTTGCGCTGCGGCTTTGTCGCCAAATTTGACTTCATCCTCATCCCTGGAAGGTCAGTTTAGCGGTTGCGGCGAGGGGCTCAGTGGGATGTGACAATAAACACTAACGGGAGAAATAACATGCACACACAAAACGTCAACGTCAACGGCGCGACGGAAGCTAGCAGGATATGTGAAAAGACAACCCCACGTTTTGACGGTTATATCAAGAATGTGGACTCAGTAAACGAGCATGATGTGATCCTGGCCGATGCGCTTTTGACTCGCCTGGAAGCTGAAGCACACATCGGCAGCGGGCTGCATGATGAGCTGTATGAAAACAACCTCCATTTCTCCGCCTGGGAATACATGGACCGCTTGCCTCTTTTGGACCGGATCACCTTCTTTGGTGCCGCACAGCGCCGGGGGATACTACTGACGCGCGAGAACATGGGCATGAACGATATGGCGGCCTACTGCTTCGACGATGGCTCAATGGATGACTGTGACCCGTTAGAATGCCCATTCTAGTTCTCGCTGGGGAGCCTGCCTTGGGCAGGTTCCCTAGAGTTCCTTCTGGCCAAACAGCTGCCTGCCAACTCGCCGGGTCAACTACGGGCGGCCAAAAGCAGGGGAGAGGACAGCGCCTGCGGCGCTGTTCTTCTCTCTGCCGCTCCTGGGGGTATTCGTTATCTTCCTCTTTGGTCTTCTTCCTGGTTACCTCTCTTTCCTGATTATCTTCTTCCTACATCGATGGTATTGCAGCTGGCTGGCGAGAAACTAAATCAACGGCTGTTTGGATACCTTCGGCTCCCAGGCTTTGCCTGGTCGTCACCCCTACTCAGCTAACCCGGCAAAAAAATGCCGGGCAAGCTTCGCCGAACCCCGCGAGCGGGTTTCGGGCCTAAGGCTAGGGTCTGATATCTAACGGCCAGGTCAAGGGCTGCAGCTGGCCAGGTGGCCAGCGCGTTTCACTGCCCTGCAAAAGGCTGCAGGGCGCTAAGGTCGCCACGGCGTTTCGCCGTGTCGGGTGTGTGCATATTGCTACTACCGTGTCAGTCACACCCACTGAGTCCCTCGCCCCGCTAAAAACTACCTTCCAGGCGTCTGAAGTCAAATCTGTCGCCGGCACCCGTTCGCACTCCCTGCGGTCGCTTGCGCTGCGGCTTTGTCGCCAAATTTGACTTCATCCTCATCCCTGGAAGGTCAGTTTAGCGGTTGCGGCGAGGGGCTCAGTGGGATGTGACAATAAACACTAACGGGAGAAATAACATGCACACACAAAACGTCAACGTCAACAGCGCGACGGAAGCTAGCAGGATATGTGAAAGGACAACACCTCGATTTGATGGTTTTGTCTGCAACATTCACTCACGTCACCCGTTTGATGTTATCCGCGCTGACGTGGTGATCCAACGGCTGGAAAAAGATGCCAATAAAGGGTGTGGCAGCTATTACGAAATTTACGAATCACGCCTACTGGCTATGGCGATGAACTGGATGGAAAGATTAACGCTAACAGATCGCCCGGTGTTTATGGGCGCGGCAACGAAGCGGGGGATCATGCTGACACTGGCCGAAGAACAACGCGCACAGGCCTCAAGTGATGAACTGATGGCCGAGCTGGCTGCCGATTACTGATTTTTTTAACCCGGTGGCGGCGTATTGCTGCCACCCCTCACTAGAAGGAAAAAAACCATGCACTTAAATCTGACTGAATCATCTGCTGCTCTGGGTATGAATGCCAGCACGGAAACCGATCGCGCCTATTGGCAGAGCCGTGAAAAAGCAGCGGTGAAAAAGCCGGTTGAAATTGACGTTCATCGGTTCCATGACGCGTTAGGCGCGATATACCCGATTAATTGGTCATGCAGCGAAGATGGTGAGTGTGAAACGTTTATGTCAGCTGAGATGTATTGCGGCAACGTTACCGAAATTTACACCCGGATCGGAGTTCGTTACTTCGAGATGCGGGATTACAGCAACCTGAGCCACGCGAAGATCCTGGCCAGCGTTAAGGAGGCGTTTGGTTTAAGCCAGAAATGAAAAAAGCAGGGTTTCCCCTGCCTTCTCTAGCTGGTTTACCCCTGAGAAAGTTAGACCAGCTTCCAATAATCAACATGGAGATAAAGCCATGAATATTGAAGTCTCAATCATTGCACCATCTGCGCTGTATGTAAAGCAATTGGAGATCCAAAACGAGCATCCGAAAAAACAGGTTCGCATTCTACGCCGTGACATTTCCGCCAGTGATCTCAATCCGGAAATGCGCGACTTGGGTTTCCATATCGCCCAGTGCCGCCACAAAGGCCAGTCCGTCCGTGTTCCTGCTATGCGTGGGAGTGATTGGGGGCACGTTCTACGTGTTCTTGAGCTGACACGGGCGATCGCCTGATTTAACGCGCCGCCCCTAGTGGGCGGCTTTTTTTGGCTATTCATCACCCGTTTGGAATGGTGCCCACGTCGGCGCCGCAAAAACCATAATAAGCAGCTGCTGCGGCTGCGCCGCAGCGGTGGCTTCTTTTGCTGCATTTTCTCAGCGTATGGCGGGCGGGCTGGATCTGAATTGACCACAAGGTATTGATACTAAATTTCTTCCTCTTCATCTCACTACTTTCCTTAGTAATACCACGTCGTTGGATCAACAGATTTCTGGCCCAAAATCACGTCTACGGCAGTCTGGATACCTTCGGCTCCCAGGCTTTGCCTGGTCGTCACCCCTACTCAGCTAACCCGGCAAAAACATGCCGGGCAAGCTTCGCCGAACCCCGCAAGCGGGTTTCGGGCCTACGGCTAGGGTCTGATATCTAACGGCCAGGTCAAGGGCTGCAGCTGGCCGGGGGCCAGCGCGTTCACTGCCCTACGATAGGGCAGTAGGGCGCTAAGGTCGCCACGGCGTTTCGCCGTGTCGGGTGTGTGCATATTGCTACTACCGTGTCAGTCACACCCACTGAGTCCCTCGCCCCGCTAAAAACTACCTTCCAGGCGTCTGAAGTCAAATCTGTCGCCGGCACCCGTTCGCACTCCCTGCGGTCGCTTGCGCTGCGGCTTTGTCGCCAAATTTGACTTCATCCTCATCCCTGGAAGGTCAGTTTAGCGGTTGCGGCGAGGGGCTCAGTGGGATGTGACAATAAACACTAACGGGAGAAATAACATGCACACACAAAACGTCAACGTCAACAGCGCGACGGAAGCTAGCAGGATATGTGAAAGGACAGTCCCAAGCGTATCTAACGGAGAAAATAATTTTACGGTAATGTAATCAGTTGCCTGTTCCTGAGAAAGCAGGCGAAAAATCAAAAAGGAGATAAAGCCATGGGTATTGTGAAAACTAATATGGGAAGTAAAAAGATCGTGGTTGGGCAAATTGTCAGTACAAATTTGTATGGTCGTGGGCGCGGAGTAATATACCTGATCCAGGGTGAACAAACCCCAGAAACAGTAAGTCATCGTTTTGGCGGTGTAATGGTTTTAGGTGGAAACGCAACCTTTGATATTGCGTTTGAATCCGGAGGGATGACGCACCAATTACCCGAATGCATTTTGCATGGTGTACAATGGACGATTCATGACGAGGTTTTGGGTCAAAACGAAATTGATAGAATTTTAATCAATGCCCGCGCTGAAGTAGAAAGAAAAGACACAGAAAAAAAACAGGCTCAAAAAGAATTTCAAGATGAAATTGAACGTTTGAAAAATGCGCCTGAGTATAGTGACCTTTCACAAGAACAAAAAGGCGTTTCTCAAGTTACTGCTAATATTCGCAAGGAATTGAAGAAAGCATACCCAGGCGTAAAATTTGGTGTTCGCAAAAGACATACATGTAGTGTAGAGATTAGTTGGACAGATGGCCCAAAAGAGGATGAGATTAAAATTATTGCCGGTAAATATAAAGATGGACACTTTAACAGCATGGCAGATATCTATGAATATTGTGATACTCCGTTTAATAAAGTTTATGGAGGTGTTAAATACCTTTTCATAAAGAGGGAGTTTAGCGACGTTCTGACAGAGAAGGCTATACAGGAATTTAATGCCAAGTTCGGCGACCGCTTCGAAAATGTCAACTTAGACCGCTATAAATCTGGTGAGCTTTGGCGTGTAGGTTTTGGTGATTTTTGGCATAGGCATGGTGTTGAAGATGAAATTAACAAAATGAGAGCTGAATTGACCGCCTAGTAAATTCATCCCAGGAATGAGGCAGGTTTCTTCTCATTCCTGGGTACGTGTGTTTTTTTGAACAAAGTTTCAGTGTTGAATCTCTGAGTCGCTTTAAAGTTATACCCCCGTTAAGGGAGTATAACTTTAATCCCCGCCCACCTGGATGAAAAGAAGAATCTTTTCATCCAGTCGCTGCCCCAAAGGGGCTCCCTGGTTTGCATGATGACAATGAAATTCTATTGTCATCGCCTGAGTATGTGCAGTTGACATGATGGCTTACCCACATATACACAATCACAATTTTTCAACTGCCCGTTGAAAAATCGCTCCCACTCATTTACTTCTGTAGTGGAAGTAAGTTCGCAGGCTTTGGTTCATGCGCATATGTGGATAAGGGGGGCAACGTGAATAAAAAGTGCAGATAATCAGAAGTGAATTTTACTGAGCAACATTATGCTTGCTCTGCTTGATCACGCGATAAGTTTTCTCAATCTTGGATGCATACTTATAACGCCTTTGCGCCTGAATATCGGACTCTTTGAATCCTGCATTGTAGGCACCGACAGCTGCCCAGGATACGCCCCATTTTTTGAATGATGTTGCCAGTATGTATGCACCAGTATAAATGTTCATACATGCGTCCTGGCTCAAATGATTTTGACTTATGCCAAAAGAAGCGAGTTTATTAGAATGCTGTGTGTTTATTTGCATAAGACCGATATCTAAACTGCCATCCGAGTTTTGGCCAACAGCAACCGGGTTAAACTTTGATTCGTTCCAGGCTATGGCTCTTAGAAGATCAGGGTCAATACGGTAATCGCGTCCTGCCATATCAAAGCAATCAGCTAGGGTAGGGAATGAGAGCAGAAAAAATATCGAAGAAAAAGCTATCCGTTTCATAAACTGCCCCTGCCCCTAAAAGTTGTAATAATCTAGTCCTAACAAAAAACCAAGTCAACTATATAACGCCTCTCGATGCAATTTTTCCACACCCCACGCAAAAATTACTTTTTGCTGATTAGGTTGTTAAAACAGTAGGTTATGAAATAATAATTCCGTTCAGTTCCAATGTGGAAGTATAAATGTATTGCCGACGAATCTAAGCGACTCGTCTATGACTCTGTGAAAAATCGTAGGCGAATCGATTTTTATAAATCAAACTGTTAGTGCGAATTGACCCTAGAGTCGACCCCTGCTACGATTCGCTACGTGACTTTCTGTATATCTAGATTCGACTTGCGATTCGATTTTTTGGCGATTCGTCATATTTTTGATATTTCAGGGTCAAATAAAATCCCAATAATATAAGGAAAAGTGCTGTGGCTAAGATCCAGGTGTACGCCAGTGATGACGTAGCAGACAAGATAATGGCAATCGTCGAAAAACGCCGCCAAGAAGGTGCTAAAGACAAAGATGTCAGTTTTTCGAGTGTCACCACGATGCTCATTGAACTGGGACTTAGGGTGTATGAAGCCCAGATGAAAAATAAAGAGACAGGATTCAATCAGGCTCTCTTTAATAAGACGTTGCTAGAGAATGTGCTGAAATCGCAGATGGCGACAAGTAAGCTTTTAGGCATGGTGTCTCTCAGTCCGCATTTAGAAGGGAACGAGAAGTTCATATTTAAAGATATGGTCACAACAATCCGTGAAGATGTAGACCAAATTGTATCGAATTTCTTCCCTAAAGATGAGGATGGTGAAGATGATGTTTGATTGATGTAATAAATTTAATGATCAATTTATTGATGATGAATTTCATCCGGAAAGTTAAAGAAAGAGTTTCAGGAAAAATTTCTGAATTTTTAAAGTGAGATTAAGGTGTGGTTATGAAAAATTATGTTGTTTCAGGCTCGATGAGAATCACCTAATGTGGGTTGAGAACCGCCCTTGATTGCAGGTCGGGCGGTTTTCGATGTCAGTTCGTTACAGTTAAAAACTATTAAAAACTAGGTAAAATAACTCAAGGGTCGAATTCGTGTTAAATCAGCCGAGGGCGCAGATTCTTCATTATTTATATTTATCCTTGTTGAATTAATTAAAAAATAAAGTTGATAATAAAAGTGATGATATAATGAATGGTTTTGCTGGTTTCTCTATTAATTTCACGTCATAGTTTAAAATCATATCGCCGAGATTTTTTTCATAATGGTTTAACTGCCCTGTTAAAATTATTATGTTGCTATAGGGGGTCGTTTTTTCTCTTATCTTTTTGACTACGCTTTCAGATGTTTCGCCAAAATCAAGCAACCAATCAAGGATATATGCTTCATACTGATTATTGTTTAGAGCCTCAATAATTTCGTTTTTATTTTGATAAGTATCAGCTTCTATCCCATATCGGGCTGTAACTAGCTTAAGAAGTTCAAGAATATCACGGTCGTTGTCTAATAATGCGACTTTTGGAGCGGGCAAGAAGTCTATTGAATTGACCTTGTATATTTCTACGTCAAGGGGGGACTCGTTTTTTGTGCTGATTACAAAAAGACCGTCTTTTTTCACCGCATAGGTCTCATTTTCCTCGGTATTAATAACTGGGCTATCATTAACCTCTATAACGCATCGTTTGTGGATGTTGTTCATAATAAAAACACAATTATGTACCCTTTGCCCTTCAAAAGGCTCATTGAAATATTTGAATATATTTCTTACCTCCTCGAGTGTTATGCCCCTCTTGCCATCCAGCTTTTGTTTGGCGCTGTTGTATTGCAGCCCCAGTATTGTTGCCATTGTCGACGCATGCTTTCTGTACCCGACACCTTTTTGGGTTAGCAGGTTACTGATTTCTTCTATGTAATTTATATTTTTTTTCATGCGCTTAAGATTTTTCCCGTTTCGTTTTTGAGCACTTCCTGAGCATAGATGCTCATACAAGCACTAGCAGCAGGCATTACCGTATACCTGCATCATAGGTGAAATGGGAGCCAATATGTGCTTTATGAGTATGATTTATATGAAAATTCTCAAAACAGACTCACTTTAATCAAAAAAAACACTCAAAAGATCTTCACATGTTTGTAAGTTTATGTTTAATTACCACTCATACCTTTAGTTTCAGTTTGGAATTACAACTATGACTGATGAACAATGGAAAGCAGTACAGCTTGTGATGAGATTGAGTCCCAACGTTAATCGTCTGCTTACCGAGTCGGCTCTACGAACAGGACGCAGTAAAACACAAGAGGCTTTACTCCGTTTAACTGACCATCTCACTAACTTCGAAGATATTGCGTCTGAAGGTAAAAGATTCTTAAGGGACGATAAGTAATATATTTTTGTGGCAAAGAAGCATGGCCTTTTGCAGTACCAGGGAATCTATTTAATTTAACTTGAAATAATTAAAAATAAGAGTTTGCTCAATATGTAGCAATAAAATTGTTACTTTTCTGTTAAGGGGCCTTTGGGATAAACGTCCGGAGGTGCTTCTGAGTTATGGTCATCTGGTTTCAAAAACAGAATGGAGGGGGTTGTGAGGAGATATAGCAGCGCTCCTGCTCTTGGGAAAACGGTAAGAGTGAAACTTGATACGGCAACGGAAGATTTATTAAGCGCTGCCGTTCTACGTAGCGGGAGAAGCCGGGGGTTTGAGGTGTTCTTCCGTGTGCGAGATCACCTGAACCGTTTTCCGATGTTCAGCGTCATGGAAAGCCCGGATTTTTCACGGAAGCACTACGCCACCGTCAGGTTTGATGATGAAACGAACCTTAAACTCATCAATGCGAAAAATCGCAGTGGCTGGTGTAAATCCTATGAGGTACGGGAACGGCTTCACGATCATCTGAAGAAGTTTCCCGATTTTTACAATGCAGAAATGGTGGAGGTGATACCCAATAATTTCAACTGAGGTAATGAAGTTTGTAATTTTAACCGCTTTTTAAATCTAACTGTTATGTTGAAGGAATAATGAAATGACAGAAATCTCTGTGATGAATTCAGCACCGGCATCGGCTGCTAAAAAGAAATTCAGTAAAGTTGGCCTTCTCAAAGCGCTGAAGTTCGGTCTGCCAATTGCGGCGGTGTCGGCTTTCTTCCCAGAAACGGTGATGGCAGCCGGAGCCGGTAAAGACCTGATGGCAAGTGGCGACGGTACCGTTAAGAGCACCTTTGGGTCCGGATCAAGCGTGGTGAAATGGGTCATCCTGGCCGAGGTGCTGGTCGGGGCGGTGATGTATATGACCACCAAGAACCTCAAGTTCCTTGCCGGCTTCGCCATCTTGTCGGTGTTTGTCGCCATCGGTATGTCTGTCGCCGGGTATTAATTCCGCGTTAGTGGATTATGTTGAAGGAATAATGAAATGACAGAAACCTCTGTGATGAATGCAGCACTGGCACCCGCTGCTAAAAAGAAATTCAGTAAAGTTGGTCTTCTCAAAGCGCTGAAATTCGGCCTGCCGATTGCGGTGGCTGCGTCTGCTTTCCCAGAAACGGTGATGGCAGCCGCAGCCGGTAAAGACCTGATGGTAAGCGGTAATGCCACCGTTAAGAGCACCTTTGGAACAGGATCAAGTGTGGTGAAATGGATCGTCCTGGCTGAGGTACTGGTCGGGGCGGTGATGTATATGACCACCAAGAACCTCAAGTTCCTTGCCGGCTTCGCCATTCTGTCGGTGTTTGTCGCCATCGGTATGTCTGTCGCCGGGTATTAATTCCGCGTTAGTGGAAGTAGAAAGCGTCCCTGCTTATTAATTTTATTTATTTTCGAATGCGTATATACGCGTTCACGGGATTGCTTTGCCTGAATTCTGGTGGGTAGATATTTCGCGGCTGCCCACCAGTTATCTGGAGGCCTATTTAAATGGCAGACGAGTCTCTCAAAAAATACCGATTCCCCGAAACGCTCACCAATCAGGGGCGCTGGTTTGGTCTGCCTGTGGACGAACTCATTCCGGCCATTATTTGCCTGGGATGGGGGATCTGGTCGCAGCATTACCTTTTGGGGATTGTCGCGGGCGTACTGGCGTATCTGGCCATTAAAAAACTGAAAAAAGGGCGTGGCAGCACATGGCTGCGGGACCTGGTGTACTGGTATATGCCGACTTCTCTGTTGAGGGGCATTTTCCACGACGTACCGGACTCCTGCTATCGGCAGTGGATCAAATAGACAGGATTATTCAGATGGATCATGGAGCACGCCTCAGTACACAGCGCGTTATCGCCATCGGGTTTCTCTCGCTGGGGACGCTATTGCTACTGAGCCTCAGCACCAACGTCATTCAGGGGATCAATAACTATCGCCTGCAGAACGAACAAAAGGTGGCGGTTACGCCGATGCTCTACAACGCACCGTTCGCCGTATCACAGAATCAGGCCGATGCGTCGTACCTGCAACAAATGGCCCTCTCGCTCATTGCCTTGCGCGTCAACGTCACGCCGGAAACCGTGGATGCCTCACACGAACAATTGCTGATGTATGTCCGTCCGGCGTCCCAGAACGCGTTAAAAATCAAACTGGCAGAAGATGCCACGCGGATCAAGGACAACAACGTTAACTCGTCCTTCTACATGACCAGCGTGAAGGTGTATCCGGGCAGCAGCCGCGTTGACGTGCGCGGACAGTTGAAGACCTGGATTGGCGATTCCAAACCTTACCCTGAGCTGAAGCAGTATGTCTTGCAGTTCGAACGCCAGGACGGGGTTAGCTGGCTGGTTCACTTCGGAGAAATTAGCGATGAACAAAAATAGCCGTATTACGCTGACCGCGTTGCTGATGCTGGTTACCGGGCATACAGCGGCAGCACCGACGGCGGTGTCCGCTACCGTCGTGCCGCTGGCGAACGGGGGGCAAGCGAGTATCGCTGTCAGTAACACTGACCCCAATCTGTTTACCGTGGCCGGCGACCGCGTGACAGCACTGACCAGCCTCGACGGTGAACTGACCCGGCAGGAGCAGACCGCCAGCGGCGGCGTCATCGTCAGCACCCTCAACAAAAAACCATTCACCTTCATTCTGGAAACGGAACGCGGCCTGAATTTCTCCGTGCAGGCGGTGCCCCGTGCGGGAGTGGGCCGAACGATACGTCTGGTCAGTGAACTCTCTGGTACCGGTGACGCGGCGCGGAGCTGGGAAGAATCTTCCCCGTATGAAGCCATGTTGGTGTCTCTGAGTCAGCATCTGCTCGGCGGGAAACTGCCGTCCGGTTGGCAGAGTATTCCGGTGACGAACGAACGGCTGAGCGCCCCCGTGGGCCTGGTCGCCAGCGCTGAGCGTGTCTGGGTGGGCAACCATTTGAAGGTGGTCAGCTATCGCGTCACCAACAGCACCGCAGGTGCCCGCAACCTGACAGAGAGTGACTTCTGGCAGCACGGCATCCGGGGTGTGTTGTTCGCCGAACCTGCACGCCAGGTGATGGCGGGCGGTGCATTGCAGGTCTTCATCATAAGCGGCGGAGGGGCAGTGGATGGCCAGTATTAATGCAGTCGTAAAACGTAAACAGTTTATCTGGCTGGGGATTGTGGTGGCCACCCTCGGCGTGGTCGGGGGTGGTGGCTGGTATCTGGCGGAAGCCCGCTATGAGGGAAGCGAAGCAGCGCCAGCGACGGACGAACCAGCCCCGGACATGACCGGCGTGGTGGACAGCACCTTTGACCAAAAGGTACAGCAGCATGCGACGACCGAAATGCAGGCGACCGCCGCTGGCATGCAGAAACAGTACGACGCGATGCGTCGTGAGATGGAGTTGCTCAGTAAGGGGCAGGCGGACTACCAGCGCCAGATTGACAAACTCAACGGGGATAACGCGGCGTTGGCAGCGCAGGTGAGTGCGCTGGGGGCGAAACCAGTCACCAGCTCGGGTGAACCGGCACCGCAGCCGCCATCACCGCCACCGGGACCGGAAGGTGAGCCGCAGCCCGTGGGTTTTCCGCCGCAGGGCAGGGGGGCGGTACCCCCGCCGACGGCTTTCTATCCCGGTAATGGCGTGACGCCACCGCCGCAGGTGAGTTATCAGTCCATCCCGGTACCAAATCAGGTGCGACGTAAAACGTTCAGCTATGGCGACGGGAACAAAGGCCCCTCGCTGCCGTATATCCCTTCTGGCAGTTTTGCCAAATCAATGCTGATTGAAGGGGCAGATGCCAATGCGTCCGTCACCGGGAATGAATCCACGGTGCCGATGCAGGTGCGCCTGATTGGGCGGGTTGAGATGCCCAACAGCAAAACCTACGACCTGACCGGCTGCTTTGTCGGCCTGGAAGCCTGGGGCGACGTTTCCAGCGAGCGGGCCATCGTTCGCACACGCAACATCAGTTGCCTGAAACACGACGTCACCATCGACCAGCCGATTGCCGGGCATGTGAGCTTTATGGGCAAAAACGGCATCAAAGGCGAAGTAGTAATGCGCAACGGAAAAATTCTCGGTTGGGCATGGGGCGCTGGCTTCGTTGACGGTATCGGGCAGGGGGCGCAAACCGCCTCTCAACCGGCAGTGGGTCTGGGGGCAACTGCGTCGATAGGGGCCGCGGATGTCCTGAAAATGGGCATTGGTGGAGGGGCATCGAAAGCCGCTCAAACGTTGGGTGACTATTACATCAAACGCGCGGAGCAGTATCACCCGATCATCCCTATCGGAGCGGGTAATGAGGTCACTGTGGTCTTCCAGGACGGCTTCCAACTGAAAACCATTGAAGAGCTGGCGCAAGATGCTTCGCAGCCAAAAACAGAGGGTGAAGGCAGTAGCCCGGTGCCATCTCCATCCATGCCCAACAACATGAACGGCTTTAACACCGACCAGATGCTCCAGCAGTTGGGGAAAGTCAACCCGAACCAGTTTATGCCCGGCACCGGGGCACAGTAATCACGCACAGAGGAACCAAGCATGAACAAGATACCGCTACTCACGTTGACCCTGGGCAGCATTCTGACCTTGTCAGGCTGTGCTGGGACGTCCAGCGACTTTGAATGCAATGCCACCACGTCAGATACCTGTATGACCATCGAACAGGCAAACGAAAAAGCAAAACGGCTGGAAGAGGGCAGCGGCGTAAAGCCGGATGTGGCCGCGTTGCCTCGACTGGCTGAAGGCAACTTCCGCACGGTCTCTGCGCAGCCACTGGCAACACCGACTGTCCCGGTAACGACGATCGCCACGGCGTCCGTGAGCACGCCGCGTCAGAATGCGCCGTTTACCCGCAGTGTGCCAGTGACAACGCCGCCCGCAGCGACCGTCAGTTATCAGCCACGGTCGGTGTCGGTATCGACTCACGACATGATTGTCGACCCTCGACCATTGCGTGTGGGCGAAAAGACGGCAGGGCTGTGGATTGCGCCCTATATCGATACGCAAGACGTCTATCACCAGCCGACCCGGGTGTTTTTTGTTGTTAAACCGTCAGCGTGGGGTCAACCGCGCGTTCAGTGACGTATTCCCCCTGTAAAGGGGGCTTTTTCAAAATCCGGTTCTATCACGCGTGCCCTGAAACGTGAAAAGGGATGGGCGGTAGCGTGTCCTGAGATGCATGCCGCACCAGGCAAGATCCAAACAAGGAGACCGTCGAATGAAAGCGAATAAGTCGGGTGAGTCAGGAAATTTCGTGGTGCTGGCTGAAAGTCAGGAAGAGCTGGGGTATGGCAAAACGGCTATAGGTGTTGAGGTTGTGCGGGTGTTTCTGGCGCACGCTGATGTCAGCCAGCTTAAAGAACAGTACAGCGGCGAGGCGGGTGAAACGTTCGCTAAGGCGATACACGAGAACTGCACTGTCTGGTTTCCGTTAAAACAGTATAAGGCACATAAATGATGGGTAAAACGCTGTACGGCGTGCTGTATGCACTGAGATGGCTGGGCTGGCTGATTAAGTACGTTTTCATCTGGCCCGCCGCCATGCTGATGCTGTTGCTTATCATGCTGTTCTGGCTGGGTAACACCACGCCAGGCACCCTGATGGCGGAGGAAATCGCGTCAGTTTCCTGGAACGCGCAGACGGGGGAATACCGCATCCCTGTTTGTGATGAACGGAAGGTTGACAAGGAAATTACTGACGTCATTGTGGCCGCGCCTACGGATGTTTGTCGCGATACGGTACTGACAAACGCGGAAGGCTATGCGGCGCATATTGACGGCTCACTGCGCGTGCTGCAGACGTTATGGGTGGTGTTCGGGATTTTCTTTGTTTTGGGGGCGTTTGCCCTTGGATGCCGCCCGTTCACCTACCGACCATACCGTCCGGGAGTGAAATTGGCGGCTACGCCTGTAACGGTTGAGAAAAGCAAAAAGGATGGCCGCCATGAGTAGTAACCCACTGGATGCGGTGACCCGCACGGTCAATGCGCTGGTAACCGCGCTGAAAATGCCCGATGACTCTGCGAAAGCCAATGACATTCTCGGGCAGATGAACTTCCCGCAGTTCAGCCGGCTGTTGCCATACCGTGATTATGACGGCCAAACCGGGCTGTTCATGAATGATAAAACGATGGGATTTATGCTGGAAGCCCAGCCGATCAATGGCGCGAATGAGACCATTGTCTCGTCACTCGAAAACCTGATGCGCACCAAACTGACCCGGGAGGTACCGCTGGCCATCCACCTGGTGTCCAGTCCTCTGGTGGGGCAGGACATCCAGTACGGTCTGCGCGAACTGTCCTGGACCGGCGAAGAGGCCGACAAATTCAACGCCATCACCCGTGCCTATTACCTGAGAGCGGCGGAAGAGGGGTTTCCCCTGCCCGAACATCTAAATCTGCCGCTGACACTGCGTAATTACCGCGTCTATTTCTCCTGCTGCGTCCCCCGCAAACGGGGCAGCAAGGCCAGCGTGATGGAGCTGGAGAACCAGGTGAAAATCATCCGCGCGTCCTTGCAGGGAGCACAGATTGTGACCCGGGGCGTGGATGCCGATGCCTTCATCCGCATCGTGGCGGAAATGGTGAACCACAACCCGGATGCGCTGTACACCAAGGATCGTGAGCTAGACCCGCTCAAGGACCTGAACTATCAGTGCGTAGATGACAGCTTTGACCTCAAGGTGAAAGCGGATCACATGACGCTGGGCCTGCGTGAAAACGGGAAAAACAGTGTGGCGCGTATCATGAACTTCCAACTGACCCGCAACCCGGAAATGGCGTTTCTGTGGAATACGGCTGACAACTACAGCAACCTGCTGAGTCCGGAGCTGTCCATCTCCTCTCCGTTTATTCTGACCCTGATCCTGTCGGTAGAAGACCAGGTGAAGGCCCAGAATGAGGCCAACCTGAAGTTTCTCGACCTGGAGAAAAAATCTAAAAACAGCTACGCCAAATTTTTCCCGGGTGTGGTTCAGGAGGCGCAGGAATGGGGTGACCTTCGTCAGCGGTTGGCCTCGGGCCAGTCTTCACTGGTGAGTTATTTCCTGAACATCACTGTTTTCTGCCGGGATGAACAAGAAACCGCGCTTAACGTGGAGCAGGACGTGCTGAACAGCTTCCGTAAAAACGGATTCGAGCTCATTTCCCCGCGTTTTAACCAGATGCGTAACTTCCTGGCTGGCCTACCGTTCACCGCCGGTGGCGGTATGTTTAAGCAGTTGAAAGCGTCCGGTGTCGTGCAGCGTGCCGAAAGCTTTAATGTGGCCAACCTGCTGCCCGTGGTGGCTGATAGCCCGCTGGCCACCGCCGGGCTACTGGCACCCACCTACCGCAACCAACTGGCATTCATCGATCTGTTCAGCAAGGGAATGGGCAACACCAATTTCAACATGGCGGTCTGCGGCACATCAGGGGCCGGGAAAACCGGTCTTATCCAGCCGCTTATCCGCAGCGTGATCGACTCCGGTGGATTTGCGGTGGTGTTTGATATGGGCGATGGCTACAAATCCCTGTGCGAGAACATGGGCGGTGTGTACCTCGATGGCGAGAGCCTTAAGTTTAACCCGTTTGCCAACGTCACCGACGACACTATCAATGAGATGGCCGAGCGTCTGCGTGACCAGTTGTCGGTGATGGCCAGCCCCAACGGGAATCTGGATGAAGTCCATGAAGGCCTGTTACTCAAGGCGGTGAAAGCCACATGGTTGTCGAAGAAAAATCAGGCACGCATTGATGACGTGGTGGACTATCTGGTGATGGCCCGTGACAGCGAAGAGTATGCCGGTTCGCCCACACTCCGCAGCCGCCTGGACGAAATGGTGGTGCTGCTTACCCAGTACACCTGCGATGGCGTGTACGGCAGTTACTTCAATTCGGATGAACCGTCGCTGAGGGATGATGCGAGGATGGTGGTACTGGAGCTGGGCGGTCTGGAAGACCGGCCGTCGCTCCTGGTTGCGGTGATGTTTTCGCTCATTCTTTATATCGAAAACCGCATGTACCGCACGCCACGCAGCCTGAAAAAGCTCAATGTTATTGATGAAGGCTGGCGGCTGTTGGATTTCAAAAACAACAAGGTCGGGGCCTTCATCGAAAAAGGCTACCGTACCGCCCGCCGCCATACAGGCTCGTACATCACCATCACCCAGAACATCGTCGACTTCGACTCGGACACCGCTTCCAGTGCGGCGCGGGCGGCCTGGGGGAACTCGTCGTACAAAATCATTCTCAAGCAGTCAGCCAAAGAATTTGCCAAATACAACCAGCTTTATCCAGATCAATATTCGCAGATGCAGCGCGACATGATCGCCCGTTTTGGCAACGCAAAAGACCAGTGGTTCAGCAGTTTTATGCTGTCGGTGGAGCACCTCACTTCCTGGCACCGGCTGTTTGTCGACCCGCTTAGCCGGGCAATGTATTCGTCAGACGGGCCGGACTTTGAGTTCGTGCAGCGTCGTCGACAAGAGGGATTGACCATTCACGAAGCCGTCTGGGAACTGGCCTGGCAGAAGTCCGGCCCGGAAATGGCGTCGCTGGAGCGGTGGTTGCGGGAGCATGAGGGGATAACCCTTTGACAGCACATCGTTCTGAAAAGCCAGAGATACATGGAGTATCTGCGAACTGTGACTACGTATCAAATCCCTGCCAGCGGTTGCGCGGGGCATTAAGAAGGAAACATCGATGTTTGTGAAGAGAAAAACCTTTGATGCCTGCTTTCATCAGCTCACCAGTTGCAGGCACTTATTGTCCGCCAATCAAGAATCGCTTGGGCAGTTGCGCTCAGCGGCAGAGGTCGGTGGTGGGATTTATAAACGCATCCTGGAATGTCGTGAAATGGCTGAAGGTGTTCGTCGTATGACGACGCCCGGCAGTGACCAGCGTCGCCTGCTTGACCATCTGGTCTATATGGATGGATGGCTATTGCAACTGGCGAACGCATTGCCGCTAAGCGGGCATACGCGGCAAATACTGCAGGCGGTATTGAACGGCGACGTTGCAGGGATATACGAGGGTGAACATTGGCTGGGGGCAGTGATGGAACAACAAATCGAGCTCCAGGAGCGAGTGCGCATTGCAGGAGGGAAAACGTGAAAAAAACAACGGTACTTACGGTGTTTCTCATCGCCGGCACGCTGCTCGCCAGCGCCGTTATCAGTTGGCTCACTTGTCGCCTGAATGCGCCTGTGGTGGCGTCATTTAACATGAAGTCCACGGTGGATGCCTTCTTTGAAAGCACCACACGCCGGTCGCTGGACGAGGCGCAGACCAAGGCGCTGTCAGAGCGCTTTAATGCCGCGCTCGAAGCCAGCCTGCAGGATTGGCAGGCTCGTCACAACGGCCTCATCCTGGTGGCGCCGGCGGTGGTGCAGGGCGCACCGGACATTACCCGCGACATCCAGAAGGACGTGGCCCGCCGCATGAAGGCCTCGTCATGAGGGCGGTCGTTGCCCTGAGCCTGACGTTGTTTGCGGGCAGCGCACTGGCCACGGATTTGGGGACGTGGGGCGACCTCTGGCCCGTGGCCGAGCCGGACATGCTGAGTGTTATCGAGCAGCGACTGCAGTCCCTGCAGCAATCCGGGGAAATGGACAAAAAGATGACAGAGTTTAAAGACCGTGTGGTGCGCAATAGCCAACGTCCGCCGGCGGTGGAAGGGATAACGCGTGCCGTGCGCTACGAACGGCGCTGGTTCGACCCGAGTATCCGCCTGGACAAGGACGTGTCCGATCATGAAGGCCGGGTGTTTGCCCGGGCCGGTGAGGTCTTTAATCCCCTGAACGTGGTGCCGTTCAACGAGACCCTGATGTTCATTGACGGCGACGACGCAGAGCAGGTGGCCTGGGTAGCGCGTCAAAAACCGGCGACGCTGATTGTCCGCATCATCCTGGTGAAAGGCAACATCCCGGAGACGTCGGAAAAGCTCGATAGCCGTATCTTCTTCGACCAGAACGGGGCACTGACGACCCGCTTCGCCATCAGCGAAGTGCCGGCCCGCGTGACGGCGGCACCCAGTGGGCTGCGCCTGAAGGTGGAAGTTATCCCGCCGGAGATGACGCAGTACGACAGCCAGGGAGCAACACATGAGTAAGGTGCTGGCCACCCTCGGTGGTCTGTTATTACTGGGGCTGAGCCACGGGGTGATGGCGGTGCCGGGCGCAGGAGCCGTGGCTTGTGAGGGGCGGTTTGTTAATCCGATCACCGATATCTGCTGGCGCTGCATGTTTCCGTTGTCGCTCGGCAGTGTGCAGGTGACAGGTGGTGACCTGCCGGACACGCCCAACCCCGCCAGCCCCATTCAGTTCTGCCCGATGCCGCCGCCGATATTCCAACGCATCGGACTGGCCATCGGGTTCTGGGAGCCCATGGCCATGACGGATGTGACCCGCTCGCCGGGCTGCATGGTCAATCTCGGCGGGTTCTCCATTAATCTCGGCAAAATGGGTATGGGCACCGCGAAGAAGGACGACAAGCAGGTCAACGGCGCGTTCTACCATGTGCATTGGTACAAATACCCGCTGACCTACTGGCTCAACATCATCACCTCAATGGGGTGTTTGCAGGCCGGTGACCTGGATATCGGGTATCTGTCCGAGATTGACCCCACCTGGGGGGACAGCGCCCTGACGTCGATTCTGAACCCGGAAGCGGTGATTTTTGCCAACCCGATAGCCCAGGGGGCCTGCGCGGCGGACGCCATTGCCAGCGCGGTGGGCATGCCGCTCGACCCGCTGTTCTGGTGTGCCGGCTCGCAAGGCTCGATGTACCCCTTTAACGGCTGGGTGAGCAATGAGTCCAGCCCGTTGCAGTCGTCGGTGCTGCTCAGCGAACGGATGGCGTTCAAGTTACACCGGCAGGGACAGGTGTTGGAAAGCATCGGCGCAGATCGTGCGGTTTGTCATCAGTATCCGTCCCCTATCATCCCAAAATCGCGCTGGCGCTATCAGATGGTGAACATGATCCCCGATGTGCTGCAGTGCCATCCGTTCGGGCGCACCGTGATGCGCTGGGAAGTGGGACACAATCTCCCGTCAACGCGAAAAAACTACGGCTACCTGTTGTGGCGCAAACGTAACTGCGTCTTCCTCTGAGAAAGGATCTTCTGATGAATACCCTACACCGACTGGCGGCAGCGATATGGCTGTCGGCCTACTGCACCTCTGCGCTGGCCACCGGGATACACGACGACAACCGAGAGTTCCTGCGCCAGCAGGAAAATCTGAGTAATCAGCTGCGCCAGCAGGACAATGCGCCGCTGCGCCAGATGCTGGAACAGCAGGTACGCCAGAACCCCCTGTCCGGGGGAGACCGGCAGTTTATCGATAGCCTGAAACAAGAACAGATGGACGGCCAATCCGATAAACCGGCGCAGGGGGCGCTGTACTTCGTGTCGTTCTCCATTCCCGAAACTGGCCTTAAACGCATGCTGTCGGAAGCCCGCCGTTTCGGTATTCCGGCGACGCTCCGGGGGATGGTGCAAAACGACATGAAAACCACGGCTGACGCCATCATGGCGCTGGTCAAAGACGGCAGCACCGACGGGGTGGCGATTGACCCCACCCGCTACCGCGAGTTCGGTATCACCAGCGTGCCGTCGCTCGTGGTGTTTTGTTCGGTGGGGCACGATGTTATCCGGGGCAACCTGCGGCTCAAGCAGGCGCTGGAAAAAGTGGTGGAGAAGGGCGACTGCCGGGATGAAGCCCGCCGTCTGCTGGAAGAAGGAGCCAAAAAATGAACCGCGTGTGCCTGGTTTATGTGGCCGTGCTCCTCATGGCGGGGATGGCCAACGCGAACGCACAAACCGATGCCGATGCGCAGTATAAAGCCGGTGCCGATTTTGCCCGTGAGATAAAGGGCAAGGGCGACAGCAGCCTGAACAACTTCAATCCGGGCGACAGTATCCCGAACTACACCGATTCCCCCGGCGAGAAAAATTACTACGGTGGCGTGACAGCTACCGGCGACGGTGCCATGAAAGCTGATGGGACGCAGGAGTGGACAACAAACAAGGCTACTCAGGCGGTGACAGACTCTTTCATTAATAACCCGAAAGAGCCCATCTCACCTGATGCTCCGTTTATCCAGGGAAGTCAGGATGTTCAGTCTCGCGCAGATACCATCATTGGCAAAACAGGGCAGACACAGTGTGAAACACAGAATATAAATCGGAGTGAGTTCACCAATTACACCTGTGAGCGTGATTTATTGGTTGAACAAGCCTGCACGCGCGAAGCCAGCATTAAAGAAAATGTGACGACAGAAAAACAGCAGAAAGAGGTCACAGTACCGGTAACCCTCACAGTTAGCAGCGGTACTGCTTGGAGCGGTAAGCTGGTGATCCCTGAAAATGGAAGATTGTTGAGGGTGGCAGTCAATGCGACCAACATGCCAATCCCCTACACCAGTGATTGCAACAACACATGGAGCGGTAAGTGTGAAAAGGCTATGAAGGAAAGCTTCACCATCATGGGGCAGAGTTTGCCGGTAAAAATTGATAAGTTGCCAAATTACAGTGAGCAATGTTCAGGTGGAAAAAATGGCAGCTGTACCGTTCGGTATAATGATGGGTTCAGTAGTGTTAATTCGGCGTTTAATGTCGACATGTGGGTTGGCGCCGGGCAATCTTTTGATGTCCAGAAACAGTCACATTTCGCATGGGGTGTTGCCAGCAGTTTTCCTATATCTATAACACTAACGTTTGAAATTGACGTCGTCGTCGCTTACCCCGAAGTGGTGTGGTCTGAATATTGTCCTTTCAGTAAAGAGGAAGGAAAGCTCAGTAAATCTGAATGCATTAAACCGGGTGAGACGCGCACCGTGATCGTGGCCAACAAGCCCTATTCATTCACGGAGTCTTGCTGGATGTACAAAGATACTTATGCCACTCAACCCGCCGATGCAGGTACCTGTCAAACCTACATGAATAATCCCGCGTGTACGCTGGCCGCTCGGCAATGTGCTTTTAGCGCAGAAGACGGTAGTGGTTGCCTGCATGAATTCGCAACCTATTCCTGTGAAACCCGTACTTCCGGGACTGTCATGATATGTGGCGGCGAGAGCTTCTGTCTCGATGGTGAATGTGAGCGTGCTCAGAAGGGAAAAAATAATGATTTCGCGCCGGTGGTGTCGGCGCTGGCGGCCCTCGCGGCGGCGGGGAAAGACGTGGCAGACCTCAATGGTGTGGATGTTCGGGCTTTCACCGGCAGCGCTAAGTTCTGTAAAAAGTTTGCGGTCGGCTTCAGCGACTGCTGCAAGGACTCGGGTTGGGGGCAGGATATCGGAATTGCCAACTGTAGCACCGAAGAGAAAGCGCTGGGCAAAGCCAAAGAGAAGCAACTCACTATCAGCGTTGGGGAGTTCTGCTCGAAAAAGGTGTTGGGCGTGTGTCTGGAGAAAAAGCGTGGTTACTGCCAGTTCGATTCAAAACTGGCCCAGATTGTTCAGCAACAGGGGCGCAATGGTCAGCTGCATATCGGCTTTGGGGCTGCCAAAAGTCCGGACTGCCGAGGTATCACCCAGACCGAACTCCAGCAGATTAAATTCGACAATCTCGACTTCTCTAACTTCTTTGAAGATTTGCAAAACAACCAGAACATCCCCAACAACGACGCGCTGACGGAACGTGTCCGTGAGCAGATAGCCACTCAGTTGCAGAGTAAGTAAGGCGGGCATATGAAAAAACGACTCTCCGTGACGGCGGCCGCGCTGCTGCTCAGCCTGCCGACGCTGGCGAAGGACGCCGGCTGGCAGTGGTACAACGAAAGTCTGAAGCGGAAAACGGAAGAACCGCCCACGGCCACAGCTCCGCCCGCACAACCGGACATCATGGAAAAACTGGCCACGCTGCAACAGGCCACGAAACGGGCGATGTATGAAGCCATCCTGTACCCGGGCGTGGAAAACTTCACCCGCTATTTCCGGTTGCAGAATTACTGGGCGCAGCAGGCCGGATTGTTCTCGATGAGCGCCAAAAAAGCCATGCTGGCGCACCCGGAACTGGACTACAACCTGCAGCACAGCCACTACAACGGCACCGTGCGCAACCAACTGGCGGCAGATTTTGCCGATCAGCGCCGGGCCATCGAAGCACTGGCTCAGCATTACGGGGTGATGTTCTTCTACCGGGGGCAAGATCCCATCGACGGACAGCTGGCGCAGGTGATCAAGAATTTCCGCGAAACCTACCAGCTGAGTGTTATTCCGGTGTCCGTGGACGGCATCATCAATCCGCTGTTGCCCGACAGCCGCGTTGACGCTGGCCAGGCAGAGCATCTGGGTATTCGTCACTTCCCGGCGCTGATGCTGGCCGACCCGAAAAGCGGCACCGTGAAGCCCGTGTCCTACGGGTTTATCAGTCAGGACGATCTGGCCAAACAGTTCCTGTACGTTTCCACCGATTTTGCCCCCAACTTTTAGTTTTCGGAGAGTCTGTATGCGTAAATTCCGCTTTCGTCTGCCTGAGTTTGACAACGTCGGGCTGTGGATACTGACACTGGGCGTCTGGTTTCACATTGTTTCCCGCCTGATCCGCCCCAATCCATCAATGGCCATTTTGCTGGCGCAGATTATCGGGGTGTCGCTCACCCTGTGGGGGGGCTATCGCATCCTCAATGTCTGGATTGCCCGGGCACGGGCGGCAGAGCAGGACGCCGCCGACCGTAGGCCGGCAACAGGAGCTGAACACCATGAAGGTTAAACCACTGTTACTGCTGACCGTACTGTGTGTCTGCCCTCCGGGCATTCAGGCAAGCACGATGGACGAACTTCAATCGTTATGGAGTCCAAAAGGGCTTGGGGCGGCCGCACCCGAAACCAAAACAGAAACCCCAGCATCTGCCGCGACGGTGGTCACTGCAGCTCCAGTCCGTCAACCGGTCTGGTTCCGGCTGAGTAACGGGCAGCAGGCCAACCTGGCGGAATGGAAGGTGGTGCTGTTTATGCAAGGGAGTTGCCCGTATTGCCACAAATTCGACCCAGTGTTGAAGTCGCTGTCTGAACGCGTGGGGTTTGGCGTGATGGCCTACACCATTGATGGGCACGGCGACGAAGCGTACCCCGAAGCCTTACCGGTACCGGCAGATGTTATGCGGACATTCTTCCCCAACCTGCCGGTCGCTACCCCCACCACGTTTCTGGTTAACGTGAACACCCTGGAAGCGTTGCCGCTGTTGCAGGGGGCCACTGACGAGCGGGGCTTTATGGCTCGTCTCGATACCGTGTTGCAGATGCGTCAGGGAGGGCGCGCGCTATGATGAAAACCCCACGGGCCGCCCTGTGTGCGGCACTGCTGACGTTGCCGGTGACGGCGGTAGCCGATGTGAACAGCGATATGAATCAATTTTTTAACAAACTCGGATTTGATTCCAACACCAGTCAGCCCCAGGTCTGGCAAGGGCAGGCGGCAGGTTACGCCTCCGGTGGGTCGATGTATGCCCGCACCCAGGTGAAAACCATCCAGCTGGTCTCGATGACCCTGCCGGACATTAACGCGGGCTGCGGCGGTATCGATGCCTACCTGGGCTCGTTCAGCTTCATCAACAGCGAGCAACTGCAGCGGTTCGCCAAACAGATCATGTCCAATTCGGCCGGGTACTTCTTTGACCTCGCCCTGCAGACCACGGTACCGGAAATCAAAACTGCCAAAGATTTTCTGCAGAAAATGGCCAGCGATATCAACAGCATGAATCTTAGCTCCTGTCAGGCCGCGCAGGGCATTGTCGGCGGGCTGTTCCCGCGCACGCAGGTTTCCCAGCAAAAGGTCTGCCAGGACATTTCTGGGGAGAGCAACATGTTTGCCGACTGGGCGGCCTCACGGCAGGGCTGTACCGTGGGCGGCAGCATGGACACGGTCCGTGATAAAGCGAGCGATAAAGATAAAGAACGTATAACCAAAAACATCAACGTTATCTGGAGTGCGCTCGGTAAAAACCGGATGTTTGACGGCAACAAGGAACTGAAAGAGTTCATCATGACTCTGACCGGCACGATGGTGTTTGACGAAAACGGCAATATCACCCCGCTCCCCGCCAGAACAACAGACCGTGACCTGATACGCGCCATGATGGAAGGTGGCACGGCGCGGGTGTACCACTGCAACGACAGCGACAAGTGCCTGAAAGTGGTGGCGGATTCGACGGTCACCATCAGCCAGAAAAACGCGCTCAAAAATCAGATTAAAGACATCCTCGCCGGCATTCAGAACAAGGCCGTGACCGATGAGAAGCTCACCGAAAAAGAGAAGGGCTTCATCACCAGTACCACCATTCCGGTATTTAAATACCTGGTCGACCCGCAAATGTTGGGGGTGTCGAACAGCCTGGTGTATCAGCTGACCGATTACATCGGTTACGACATCCTGCTGCAGTACATTCAGGAACTGGTTCAACAGGCTCGGGCGATGGTGGCCACGGGGAATTATGACCAGGCAGTGATTGAGAGCATCAACAACAACCTCAACGAAGCGACCCGCCAGATAGCGTCATTCCAGGCGCAGGTGCAGGTCCAGCAGGATGCACTGCTGGTTGTGGATCGGCAGATGAGCTACATGCGTCAGCAGGTCTCGGCCCGCATGCTGCAACGCTATCAGAATAATTACCACTTCGGGGGGGCGCGCTGATGCAGGAAATCTATGTCATTGCCGGCGGCGATTGGCTGCGGGCGACCCTCAATGCCATCGTGACCTTCATGAACGGCGACAGTTGGGCGACGATACAACGCATGGTGATCGCTTTTTCAGTGCTCCTGGTTGCTGTGAACTGGATACGTCGCCACAACGTGATGGATATGCTGGGCTGGGCCGGGGTGATTATACTGATATCCCTGCTGGTCGGGGTGCGCACGCCAGTGCAGATCATCGACAACAGCGACCTGACACGGGTTTATCAGGTGGACAACGTGCCGGTGGGGCTGGCGTTGCCCGCCTCACTGACCACCAAAATCGGCTATGCCCTGGTACAGGGCTACGAAATGGTGTTTTCGCAGCCCGACAGCGTCACCTACAGCAAGACCGGGATGATATTTGGGGCGAATCTGGTGTCGCGCAGTACCGACTTTCTGTCGCAGAACCCCGAAATCACCACGCTGTTTACCGACTACGTCCAGAACTGCGTGATGGGCGATATTTTCCTGAACGGGAAATACAGCATGGAAGACCTGATGAACAGCCCCGATCCCTACACGCTGATTTTCTCCCGTCCCAGCCCGCTGCGCGGTGTGTTCAACGACAAAAATCAGTTCATGACCTGCGAGGAAGCGGCAGCGGTGATTAAACCGAAGCTGGCGCTCGATACGCAGACCGGCGGCAAGACCTGGAGCTACTATGTACGTCAGGCATTTGGTGGCCGCCCGAACCCGGATGCGTTGTTTAGCCAGATGGTGGGCGACAGCTACAGCTATTTCTACGGGGCTGGACAGGGTGCCGCGCAGATTATGCGTCAGAACGTCACCATGAACGCGGTGCGCAACGGCATCATGAGCTACGCGGCCCGTAATGGCGACACGGCGAGCCTGCTCAATATTTCCACCACCTCGTCGATGGAAAAACAACGGCTGGCGCATGCCACCGTCGGACAGGTAGCGCTGCGCTCCCTGCCGATGTCGCAAACGCTGATTGTGGGGCTGACGATAGGCTTGTTCCCGCTAATGATCTTGGGCGGGATGTTCAATGCCGTGACGCTGAACGTGCTCAAGGGCTACGTATTGGCCATCATGTGGGTGCAGAGTTGGCCGCTGTTGTATGCCATCTTGAACAGCTGCATGACGTTTTACGCCAAAGCTAACGGCTCGCCGGTAGTGCTGTCTGAACTCTCACAAGTGCAGATTAAATATTCCGACCTTGCCACCACGGCAGGTTACCTGTCGATGCTCATCCCGCCGCTGGCATGGGGCATGCTCAAGGGTCTCGGGGCGGGCTTCTCGAGCCTGTACAGCCATCTGGCGTCCTCAGCCATCAGCCCAGCAGCCACGGCAGCGTCTGGCGCGGTCGACGGCAACTACTCTTACGCCAATATGCAGACCGAGAACGTCAGCGGCTACAACTGGAACACCAACAGCTCGACGGTGTTTGGGCAGATGAGCCACCAGTTGGGGAATGGTGCAATGACCACTCGCACCCGTGGCGGTGATACGGTGGTGGACAGCTCCGGGGCCATGTCAAAACTGCCGGTGGATATCAACGTGTCGCGCCAGATTGCAAGTGCGCAGCAGGAGATGTCCCGTGAGTCTGAGTCTCAGGCGCAAACGGCGATGAGCGGGTTTAACAGCAGTATCAGCAGTGCCTGGAACTCACTGAAGCAATTTACTGGCCAGCGCGGCAGCGGCAGCACGATGACGCAGGGTGCCGACAGTTCGCAGGGCGGGCAATCGACCATGATGGCCGGCAAAATGCGCAGCGCCGTAGAAAGCTATGCCAAAGCCAATAACATCAGCGAAGACCAGGCCACGCAGGAACTGGCTCAACGGTCGGTAAATGTTACCGCTGGGGCCAGCATTGTGGGTACTGCGAGGGCTAAGACGGGGCTGGAAATTTTGGGCAATGGTGGTAGTGTCGAGGTGGCTGCAAGCCTGAAAGGCAGTGTCGATGGGGTGGATCATGACAGCCATTCCGCCAGTTCAGGAACCCGGGCCAGTCAGGATGCCCGCCACGATGCCAGCGCGCAGGCGGCGTCGGACTTCAAGCAGGGGATGGACTATTTCACTAGCCAGAAAACCAGCGAATCCGGCAGCCACAGCCAGAACAATGCCGATTCACGGGTAGACCAACTGGCGGCCTCGCTGAACAGCGCGAAAAGTAGCTACACCCAGTACAGCGATGCACACACTCGCAGTCAGGAATATGCGGAGATGGCCTCGCGTACTGAGACGATGTCTGGGCAGATGAGCGAAAACCTGACCCAGCAGTTCGCCAACTTTGTGGCAAAACGCGCCCCGGATAATGCTGAAGAGATCCTGACCAACACCAGTTCACCGGAAGTCGCGGCGCAGCGTTCTGCGCTGGCACGGGAGTTTGTGAATGAGCAGGTGGCACCGGGCGTAGACGCGCACTATACCAACGGAAAAACCTCACTGGGCAGTGGAATGGGGACGGTCTCCGGCGGTGGTAATACGGATGCGGTACTGGCCGATTTTGCGAGCAATAGCCAACAAATAGACCGCCATACGACGAATGCTGGCATCGCTAATAACGTTGGTGATAAAGTGGACACAATGATTAGCGGTAATAAAAACGCGCAGGCGGAAACTCGTCATAAGATAGAGGGTCAGTCGAGTGAAATCAGTGGCCAGCATGACAGTTTGAAAGAGAATCACTCTGAAATGCGAGAAACACAGAATAAAAAATATATCGATGAGAAAGACAAGCAGACCGGTATTCCAGGGGCGTCTTCGAAGGAAGAACTCACGCAGCGGGCTAAGAAAGCACAGGATCAGTTTAAGAATAAAAAGTGAGGTCAGTAATGCTAACGCAAAAAATCATCCGACAGGAAATAGAAGAACTGAAAGGGATCATGGGCAGTGATTCACTGGTTATTCCTAGCCTTTGGGAATGTGCAAAGCCGGGTGCGTTGATCCTACTGTGGTTGTTTATATGGCCACTTGTTTCTTTTGGTTTGTTTGGTGAAACTACAGCCGACACTTTGATTTCTGTTGGGTTTAGTTCTTTTTTGGGTCTTATCATTCTATTTTGGATTGTAAGTGCAAGGGGGTTGATTCTTTCGATTCCGAAATCCTTTTTAAAAAGGTCTGAGGTTATGTTGTTTTTGCAGAATAAAATAAAAAAATACACGATGTGCTACATGCTGACAATTTCCGTATTAGCACTGTTGTGCGCGTTCGTCACTGGTGCAGCATTAGGGTATTTAATGCCAATGATGTTTGTTTCAATAGGTTTTGTTTTTGCATTTAATGCAGACGTTTCTCGCTATCAACTCTCGGCATTCACCGAGATCGTGAAAGCTGTTAAAGCACAATAATTGCACCCTGCCTGCTGGGGCGACTGAGTTCCCCAGCAGGCAATTCGTCCGCTGCTCTGCTGACAACCCAATCGCCTGACTGACTCCCCGCCTTTAACCGTAAACACTTCACGGCTGTGCAAATCCTTTGTGCAGCCGTGAAGTGTTGCCGGCGAAGCTGGAATCTGTGGTCGAATTAAATGTGCGATTGGTTTGGGTCGGAATAGGTAATCGCAGCGGCAGGGATAGTTATCAGCGCTGCAACCAATTTTCTTTTTCGTTTAATCCTCTCTTTCATACCGGACGGATATCATGAGTTTTAATGCCAAGGATATGACCCAGGGTGGTCAGATTGCGAGCATGCGCATCCGTATGTTCAGTCAGATTGCCAATATTATTATTTACTGCCTCGTTATTCTGTTTGCCATTATTGTCGCGCTGACCTTCTGGGTGAAACTGTCCTGGCAGACATTTGTTAACGGCATGCTGTATTTCTGGTGCCAGACGCTGTCGCCAATGCGCGATATATTTAAATCCCAGCCAGTCTATACCGTGCGCTATTACGAGAAAGAGCTTAAGTACAACGCGCTGCAGGTATTGCAGGATAAATACCTTATCTGGTGTGCCGAGCAGGTCTGGGCGACGTTTCTGTTGGCTGCCATCATCGCTGCCGTGGTCTGCGTGGTGGCGTTCTTCGTAACCACCTGGGTGCTGGGCCATCAGGGTAAGCAACAGAGTGAGGATGAGGTCACCGGGGGACGTGAGCTGACCGATGACCCGAAACGCGTGGCGAAGATGCTTAAACGCGACGGTATGGCGTCCGACATTAAAATTGGCGACCTGCCGCTCATCAAGAACTCCGAAATCCAGAACTTCTGTCTGCACGGCACGGTCGGTTCCGGGAAGTCCGAGGCGATACGTCGCCTGATGAATTATGCTCGCAAACGTGGCGACATGGTGATTGTCTACGACCGTTCCTGCGAATTCGTCAAAAGCTATTACGACCCGGCCACCGATAAAATTCTCAACCCGCTCGATGCCCGCTGTGCGGCCTGGGATTTGTGGCGTGAGTGTCTGACTCAGCCGGATTTTGACAACATCTCCAACACGCTCATCCCTATGGGGACCAAAGAAGACCCCTTCTGGCAGGGGTCCGGGCGCACCATCTTTGCCGAAGCGGCGTATCTGATGCGTAATGACAAAGACCGCAGCTACAGCAAACTGGTCGATACATTGCTGTCGATTAAAATCGAAAAGCTGCGTGCCTATCTTAAAAACTCGCCGGCGGCCAACCTGGTGGAAGAGAAAATCGAGAAGACCGCCATCTCTATTCGGGCGGTGCTGACCAACTACGTCAAAGCTATTCGCTACCTGCAGGGTATTGAGGGTAACGGCGAGCCGTTTACCATCCGTGACTGGATGCGTGGGGTGCGGGAAGACGGGAAAAACGGCTGGCTGTTCATCTCATCCAACGCCGACACCCATGCGTCCCTCAAGCCGGTCATTTCGATGTGGCTATCAATCGCCATCCGAGGGCTGCTCGGGATGGGTGAGAACCGGGATCGCCGGGTATGGGTGTTTGGCGACGAACTGCCCACCCTGCACAAGCTGCCGGACCTGGTCGAAATACTGCCGGAAGCCCGTAAGTTTGGTGGTTGCTATGTGTTCGGTATTCAGTCCTACGCGCAGCTTGAGGACATCTACGGCGATAAAGGCGCCGCCACGCTGTTTGACGTCATGAACACCCGCGTATTCTTCCGTTCGCCGACGCGCAAAATTGCCGAATTCGCTGCTGGGGAGATTGGCGAGAAAGAAATCCTCAAAGCCTCCGAGCAGTATTCCTACGGGGTAGACCCGGTGCGTGACGGGACGTCGGTGGGTAAGGACATGGAGCGCGTGACGCTTGTCAGCTACTCCGACATCCAGACGCTGCCGGATCTCTCCTGTTATGTCACGCTACCGGGACCCTATCCGGCAGTGAAGATGGCCCTGAAGTACCAGCCACGACCGAAGGTCGCACCCGAATTCATCCCGCGCACCCTGGATGAGCAGGCGGATGCGCGTCTGAACCTCGCCCTGGCCGCACGCGAAGACGAATCTCGCAGTCTGGCAGTGCTGTTTACGCCGGATATTCCGGTTGAAGCGGTTGTGTCAGTGGTAGCCAGCGCACCTCCCGCGCCTGTGGACGTCCCTGTCGCGCCGGTTGCACCTGCTGCGCCCATGGAGCGCCCAGCGACGAGTGGCGCACCTGCGGCTACATCCGGTTCATCGGCAGCAGCGGTGGGCGTTGGCGGTACCGAGCAAGAGCTGGCCACCAAAGCCGAAGACGCTGAAAAGTTGCCGCCCGGTATTGATGTCAGCGGCGAAGTGGTGGACTGGGATGCCTTTGAAGCCTGGCAGGCTGAGCAAGATAGGCTGTCAGGGAAGGATATGCAGCGTCGTGAAGAGGTGAACATCAATGTGCATCGTTCGCCTGAAAAAGACCTCGAACCAGGAGATAACCTCTGATGTTAAGTCTGGCGACAGTAAAATCGGCCGGCAGCGCCGGAAACTACTACACCGACAAGGATAACTACTACGTCATTGGCAGTATGGGAGAACGCTGGGCGGGCGAGGGGGCTGCTGAGCTGGGGCTTAAAGGGGAAGTGGACCAGAAAACCTTCACCCAGTTGTTGGAAGGCCGCCTGCCGGACGGGAGTGATCTCAGCCGTATGCAGGAGGGTGCCAACAAGCACCGCCCTGGCTATGACCTGACCTTCTCAGCCCCCAAAAGTATTTCAGTGATGGCCATGCTCGGCGGCGACACACGGCTGATTGACGCACACAACCACGCGGTGGATACCGCTGTGAAGCAGGTGGAGGCACTGGCCTCGACGCGGGTGATGACCGACGGTAAAAGTCAGACCGAGTTGACCGGCAATCTGGTGATGGCGCTGTTTAACCACGATACCAGCCGTGACCAGGAGCCGCTGTTGCACACCCATGCCGTGGTGGCCAACCTCACCAGGCACGGTGATGATTGGCGCACGCTCAGCAGCGATAAGGTCGGCAAAACAGGCTTCATCGAAAACGTGTACGCCAACCAGATAGCCTTCGGCAAAATTTACCGCGCCACACTGCATCAGGATGTCACGGCGCTGGGCTATGAGACGGAGGTCGTGGGGAAGCACGGCATGTGGGAGCTGAAAGACGTACCGGTCGTCGAATTCTCCAGTCGCACTCAGGCGATTAAGGAGGCCGTAGGGGAAGATGCATCGCTAAAATCACGCGACATGGCCGCGCTGGATACGCGGCGCCCGAAAGAAAAGGTCGATCCAGAGCAACGGATGAGCGAGTGGATGCACACACTGAAAGCCACCGGCTTCGATATCCGGGGCTACCGCGAGGACGCTGACCAGCGTGCGCAGGCGGGTGACATCCCGGCCCCGGCCGTGGAGGCCGTCGACATCAGTGCGTCGGTCGGCCTGGCCATCGGCATGCTGAGCGACCGGCGGGCGCGCTTCACTTACTCTGAACTGCTGGCCACCACAATAGGCCAGTTGCCCGCGCAGCCGGGGGTGGTGGCGCAGGCGCGCGAGGGCATCGAGTCGGCGATTAAAATCGAACAGCTTATTCCGCTCGATAAAGAAAAAGGCCTGTTCACCTCAAACATTCATGTGCTCGACGAACTGTCGGTGGCGGCCCTGACCCGCGACCTGCAGCGGGCCGGGCCGATTGATACCTTTGCGGATAAAGCACAGCCCCGAACCCGAGCTTACTCTGACGCGGTCAGTGTGCTGGCGCAGGACCGTCTGCCGGTGGCGATTGTGGCCGGTCAAGGGGGGGCCGCTGGCCAGCGTGAGCGTGTAGCAGAGCTGGCCATGATGGCGCACGAACAGGGGCGTGAGGTGCAGATAGTGGCGGCAGATCGCCGCTCGGCCCGCAGCCTTGCGCAGGATGAGCGCCTTGGCGGGGAGCACATTACCGACCGGCGGGCACTGACGGAGGGGATGACCTTTTTGCCGGGCAGCACGCTGATTGTCGACCAGGCCGAAAAGCTGACGCTCAAAGAGACGCTGACGCTGCTCGATGGTGCCCTGCGTCATAACGTGCAGCTATTGATGACCGACAGCGGGCAACGCAGCGGCACCGGCAGCGCCCTGACAGTGATGAAAGAAACGGGCGTGAATACGCTGAGCTGGCAGCAGGGGGAGAAAACCCGGGTGGACGTCATCAGCGAGCCTGACCGGCGTCAACGTTATGACCGGCTGGCCACAGACTTTGCCCGCAGTATACGGGCGGGAGAACACAGCGTGGCACAGGTCACTGGTGCCCGCGAACAGGCGGCGCTCACCGGTGCGGTGCGTGATGCCCTGCGTGCAGAACGCGTGTTGGGCGAGAAAGAGCACACCATCACCGCGCTGGAGCCGGTGTGGCTGGACAGTCGCCATCAGCAGGTGCGCGACCACTACCGCGATGGGATGGTGATGGAGCGTTGGGATGCTCAGGCGCGACGTCATGAACGGTTTGTGATTGACCGCGTTACCGCCCGTAATAATAGCCTGACGTTGCGCAATGTGCAGGGTGAAAGTCAGGTGATCCGGCTGGCATCGCTCGACAGTAGCTGGTCGTTGCTTCGTGCCACGCAAATCCCGGTGTCGGAAGGGGACCGACTGGCTGTGTTGGGCAAAACGCCAGGCGCACGGCTTAAGGGTGGCGATACCGTGACCGTCACCGGCTTTGATGATAAAGGCATAGCCGTGACCCTGCCCGGTCGCAAGGGAACGGTGACGCTGCCGTCCGGAGACAGTCCGTTTACGGCGCCGAAAGTCGGGCAAGGCTGGGTGGGATCGCCCGGGCGCAGCGTGAGTGATAACGCCACGGTCTTTGCCTCGCTGAGCCTGCGGGAGATGGACACCACCACCCTCAACAAGCTGGCCCTGAGCGGTCCGCAGGTGCGGCTTTACTCGGCACAAACCGAATCGAAAACCACAGAGAAACTGGCCAGACAGTCGGCCTTCAGCGTGGTGTCGGCACAAATCAAGGAAGCCGCCGGGCATGACCAACTGGAAGATGCGCTCACACACCAAAAAAACGCGCTGCACACCCCGGCGCAGCAGGCCATTCATCTGGCCATCCCGGCACTGGAAAGTCGCAACCTCGCCTTCACAAAACCGCAGCTGATGGCGGAGGCCAGCGAGGCAGCGCCGACAGGGCCAGGACTGGCGGCGATTGAGCGGGAGATAGACCAGCAAACCCGGGAGGGTTCGCTGATGTCGGTGCCGGTCTCACCGGGGAACGGTCTGCAACTGCTGGTTGCCCGTGCATCTTATAACGCCGAGAAAAGCATTATCCGCCATGTGCTGGAAGGTAAGGATGCCGTTGCGCCGTTGATGCACCGTGTACCAGTGGCGCAGATGGAGGGGCTTACATCCGGGCAACGCAATGCCACGCGGATGATCCTTGAGTCCTCCGACCGTTTCACTCTGGTACAGGGCTACGCCGGGGTGGGGAAAACGACCCAATTCCGGGCGGTGATGTCGGCTATCGGCACACTACCGGAGGAGCAGCGGCCCCGCGTCATTGGCGTGGCACCCACCCACCGAGCCGTGAGCGAAATGCGTGATGCCGGTGTGCCGGAGTCGCAGACGCTCGCTGCGTTTATTCACGATACGCAACAGCAGCTGCGCGGCGGCGAAAAGCCGGATTTTCGCAACGTGCTGTTCCTGGTGGATGAAAGCTCGATGGTCGGCAATGCCGATATGGCCCGGGCCTATGGCCTGATCGCCGGGGGCGGCGGACGGGCGGTGTCCAGTGGCGACACCGATCAGTTGCAGTCCATCGCACCTGGCCAGCCGTTCCGTCTGCTGCAAAAACGCAGCGCCATCGACGTCGCGGTGATGCAGGAGATCGTTCGCCAGACCCCAGCCCTGAAACCGGCGGTCTACAGTTTGATTGACCGGGACATCGACAGCGCCCTCAACACCATTGAGCAGGTGGCACCCGCACAGGTGCCGCGTCAGGCGGGTGCCTGGCAGCCGGAGAGTTCGGTGGTGGAGTTCGGCGCGGCGCAGGAGAAGGCCATCGAGAAAGGTCTGGCCGACGGGAGCCTGACGCCCGGCGCACAGCCCGCCACCCTCTATGAAGCCATTGTACGGGACTACACCGGGCGCACACCGCAGGCGCAGGCACAGACCATCGTGGTGACTACCCTGAACGCCGACCGGCGGGCGCTGAACGCGCAGATACATGAGGCTCGTCAGGCGGCCGGTGAGCTGGGTGAGCAGGAGGCCCGACTACCGGTACTGACCTCCGCCAACCTGCGTGACGGTGAGCTGCGTAAAATGGCCACCTGGCAGGCGGCGCAAGACAATCTGGTGCTGCTGGACAACACCTACTATCGGATTGACAGCCTGGATAAGGAAGGGCAGTTGGTCACCCTGAAAGATGAACAGGGCAACACCCGATCGCTGTCGCCCACCCAGGCTGCGACAGAGGGGGTGACGCTGTATCGTCCGGATACTCTCACTGTATCGCCCGGCGACCGGATGCGTTTCTCCAAAAGCGACAATGAGCGTGGTTTTGTGGCCAACAGCGTCTGGACAGTATCCGAGATTGACGGTGACAGGGTCACGTTGTCAGACGGGCAGCAGACCCGGACGGTGAACCCCGCTGCCGAGCGGGCAGAACAGCATATCGACCTGGCTTACGCCGTCACTGCCCACGGGGCGCAGGGGGCCGGCGAGCCGTTTGCGATTGTCCTGCAGGGCACGGAAGGGGCACGAAAAGCCATGGTGAGCTTCGAATCGGCCTACGTGGCGTTGAGCCGTATGAAGCAGCATGCGCAGGTGTATACCGACAACCGAGCGGCCTGGGTTGAGGCGATGGGAAAATCCCGCGCCCGCAGCACGGCGCATGACATTCTGGAGCCTCGCGGTGACCGGGAAGTCAGTAATGCCGAGCGTTTGATGGGCACGGCAAAGCCGCTGGGAGAAGTGGCGGCCGGACGCGCAGTGCTGCGCCAGGCTGGATTATCGCCGGACGGATCGATGGCGCGTTTCATCTCGCCTGGCCGTAAATATCCGCAGCCGCATGTGGCTTTGCCTGCCTTTGACGGCAACGGTAAGCCGGCAGGTATCTGGCTGAGTTCGCTGATGCCCGTTGAGAGTGAAGTGCGGGGCTTAACGGACGAAGGCCGCGTGATGGGCAGTGAGGAAGCCACCTTTGCCGGCCTGCAGGTGAGCCGTAACGGGGAATCACTGCTGGCGGCCGATATGCCGGCTGCGCTGAAGCTGGCGCGGGAAAATCCGCACAGCGGCGTGGTGGTGCGTCTGCCTGGCAGCGAGGGGCGGCCCTGGAACC
Organism: Serratia sp. 14-2641; assembly: GCF_001692375.1. NCBI lineage: Bacteria > Pseudomonadati > Pseudomonadota > Gammaproteobacteria > Enterobacterales > Yersiniaceae > Serratia > Serratia sp. 14-2641. The sequence goes on from NZ_LXKR01000026.1 coordinate 76,687, forward strand.
CCGGTGCCATCACCGGGGGCCGGATCTGGGCGGATGGCGTATCGAACGATGTGGTCACAGGCACACAGCATGGCGAAAAGCTGCCGCCGGAGATTGTGGCGCAGCAGGCGCAGGCCGAACAGCAGCGCCGCGAAATGGAAGAACGGGCCGCGCAGGCGGTACGGGAAATGGCGCGCGGCGGTGATAAGGGCAGAGAAGGAACAGACCCGGTACGGGAAGTGGCGCGTGAACTGGAACGCACGCAGGAACCCACCCCTGACGCGGTCAGGGTGCTGGACAATCACGAGGAGCGCCGACGTGATAACGCGGTGGCACAGGTGGCAAACGAGAACGTGCAACGTGAACGTCTGCAACAGATGGAGCGCGAGGTGGTGCGTGACCTCGACCGGGAAAAAACACTGAGCGGAGACTGAGATGCGGGCAGAGGATAATGTGTTCTTCCCCCTGGTGGTGGTCACGGACAACTGGCTGCAACGGTTGCTGATCTGGACGCCGGGGCAAACCGACCTGATAAAAACCGTGGCACTGATACTGATGGTGGCCGACCACACCAGCCTGCTGTTCGGGCTCGACAACGACGCGCTACGGCTGCTTGGACGGGGTGCTTTCCCGCTGTTCGGCCTGGTGTGGGCGATGAACCTGGCCCGCCATCCTCGCATCCGTCAGTCGTCGCTGAACCGGTTGTGGGTGTGGGCTGTGGTGGCACAGGGCGGCTGGATACTCGCCGGGCTGCAGCCGTATGAGGGCAATATCCTGTTTGCCTTTGCGGTCAGCGGGCAGGCGCTGGCGCTGATGCAGCAGCACGGTCCCCGCGTGTGGCCGCTGTCGCTGGGACTGGTTCTGGTGTGGTATCCCTTTTCGGGCGGCAGCTATGGCCTTGCCGGCATCATGATGCTGTTACTGGCCTGCGGGGTGTGCATGACGGCCAGGCGCACCACGCGCACCGGACTGGCGTGCTGTCTTGCGCTGGTGATGCTGGCGCTGAACGCCGGCGACGGTGCGGCGATGGTGATAGCGGGGCTAGTGATACCGGGCGTCATCCTGACAGTGCTGAGCCGCTCCTGTCTTCTGGTCACCCGCTTCTGGCCCCGGGAATTTTTTCCGCTGTTCTACACCGTACATCTGGCGGTATTGGGACTGATTGCGATGTAACGCAACGACCAGAAATATAGGGTAACCAGCCCGTAGAGTCAGGACAATATCCAGGCGAATGAGACACTGGCGAGTAACAGGGCCTGGAACTTCGATTGATCTGTTTTTCGCCAAAGGTTTTCCAAAACGTCAGCGGCTTGCCGCTTACAACACCAGAACAGTAAAACAACGAGGGGCTTCCTTTCTTGAGGCGCCTGAGCCGGCATCACGACTGTGAATGTCGGTTGTCGGAATACAGTAAATTAAATAATTCAACGCGGGTTCAATCCGTAAGGAGTCTTTGTGTCTGTGAATCAGTATATTGAAATGTCAGATAATAATGAGGCGAGAAAAATAATAACGGACACCATCAAGGGGCTGGTCGGCGGGCGTGTTATTCATTCGCGTGAGGATATTATTCGTTTTCTCTGCGGTGAGGGATTTGATATTCCTGATGTGAGTGAAGACAGTATTACGGTGAGCGCACCGGATGAACCGGGAAATACACTCACGTTCACCGGCTATTTATTCTCGTCGCAGTTCAAACTGACACGCTCAGCAACGGACATCGAGGTCACTACCGGGGAGGTGGGGGCATGAGTCTGCTCTTCTTGTCCGCCTCGCTGCTGCTCCTGGGTGGGCTACTTATCCTTGTTGCATTGATGAAACGTCCGCAGAGTCCATTCCTGCTCACCCTGAAAGCGGCAGGTGTGCGTCCCGGAGAAGCCGTCCGCCTGATGGCGAAGGGCGCATGCTGGACGCGGCAGGATATGTTGATGACGGACCGAGAAATTCAGTTCCTGCAGGGGCTGCTGCGTACTGTCGACCTGACACGTTGGTACCTGTGCCCGCAGGTGCGGGTGGCGGACATAGTGCAGGTGTCAGCAAGGGTACCGCCCCGCAGCAAGGCCTGGTGGGGGCTGTTTCGGATGACGTCGCAGTGGCACTGCGACGTGGTCATTGTTGAGCGTCAGTCTTTCAGGATAGCGGCCGTCGTGGAGCTGGATGATGCCACGCACCAGAAGGCGCAGCGGCAGCGACGGGACATCGTGTTCGGGGAAGTCATGCGCCAGGCGGACATCCCTCTATTGAGAAGTAGAGACAGTCGTGAGTTGCAGAATAAGGTACGCGAATTTCTGGCCCAACTGTCGGATGAACATGACGCTGCGGGCCGACAATCATCGAATTAACCTATTAATGGGAGTTTTGAATTCATGAGTAATGAAATGAAAATTAATAAAGCGCAACTATCCACGCGGTCACGGCGTCTTATTTTCCATACGCGCATCGTCTTTGCGCAAATGCTGAATATCCTGCTGGCAGGCAGCAAAATCCTTATAACTGCGTTGTATGTTATGCCTTGCGCATTTTTCTGGCTGCATGTGTCGCTCATTATTTTCTTTCCGCAACTTTTTACCGAAATGATGGCAGGGATTAGCCATATTTCAACAACCGAGGAGTCTATGGTTGTATTGCAAGCGACATTCGGTCCCCACGGAACCGCAGCGCGTTTCCTGTTGGTTACCTGGGTACTGTGGACTGTGTTGCGATTGGTGATGGGGTGGAACCCAGGGTTTCGTAACTGCTGGCGTGATACGCACAATCGTAAGTTACAGGGGCTGAACGAGTGACTTGTTTTCACAGGAAGCACAGTCAAATGACTGATAACACGCGAACCTAGGCGATAAACGTCAACTCAATACCATCATCGGGTGAACATAACTCTACGGGCCGACACTCATCGTAATTAACGTTGCATAAGAGCCTGACGCCTCCGCAATGCGTCGTTGTCCAACCCGGTCCGGAGAGAAAACGAGTTTTCACCCCGGAGCGGGTTCTCTTATCCATATTCTGGCGGTTGATGCCAGCCCATATAAAAAAAGGAAAGCGATGTCCTCTATTAACCTGACGATGCCCAGAAAGGTACTGGCCGGCCTGTTCTGCCTGACCTTGTTTGTTGCACAGCCTGTTGCCACCGCAGCAGTGATTGAAACCGGTTTCTCACCGGAAGGAAGCGCATTGCCGCTGGTACTGAAAACCATTACGACTGCACAGAAAGAGGTTCGGGTGATGGGGTACTCCTTCACGTCACCTGAAGTGGTCCGCGCATTAATCAACGCCCGAAAACGTGGGGTGGACGTCAGGGTGGTACTGGACCACAAAGCGAATGCCGGCAAGCAGAACAAAGCCAGTCGGGCAGCCATGAATTTACTGGTAGGCGCGGGCATCCCGGTTCGCACAGTGAGCGCATTCAAAATCCTTCACGATAAGGTGATCGTCGCCGACAAGCGCAACACGCAACTGGGCTCATATAACTACAGTCGATCAGCGGAAAAATCCAATTCCGAGAACGTGCTGGTCGTGTGGGATGACTCTGTGGTGGCTCAACGCTATTTGCAGCACTGGATGTCGCGATGGGATATCGGAAAGGAGTGGCGTTCGTCGTATTGAGAAGATTCCTCATGCCTTTCAGTAACCCTATGACGATTTGATCCTCCCGGCTCAGGTCGTCCGCTCATCCTTCATTTTTATCAGTCATCCCGCGCCAACGGGACTGAAAAATGCTTTTTATGCTGCTAACTTACGGATTCTGTAGTACGCTTTGCCAAACGATCCTTGTTTGATCCTTGAGGAGGCAGAGATGTCACAGGTTAACGCAGTATCTTCCTCAACTAAAACCAAGCGTATTTACCGTAAGGGTAACCCGATGACCGCGACTGAAAAGCAGTTGGCATCGGTTGCTAGGAAACGCGTAACGCACAAAGAAGTTAAAGTGTTTGTTCGAAACCCACTGAAAGATCGCATGATTAAGGTCTGCGAAGAAGATGGCTTGACCCAGGCGCAGTTCATCGAGAGGTTAATAGAACAGGAACTTATCCAGCGAGGATTGCTCGGGTAAAGTCTTTACCTTCTTGCGGGTTGATGTATCGAGTGCTAGATTACTGATCGTTTAAGAATTCTTGGCTGGCCACGCCGTAAGGTGGCAAGGAACTGGTTCTGATGAGGTATCTACCCGGAGCCAGAAAAGCAAAAACCCCGAAAATCTTCTCAACTTGGCGGTAGGGAAAGATTATCGGGGCCCACTTAAAACTGTATAGAAGCTGTTGCTCTATACGGGGAGTATAGTTTCATGCTCAGAAAAGTTCAAGACCTTCTGTGTGCAATACTCTTTCAGTGCAACTTAAGCGCAGGGCTATTTGACTAGCCTGAATTATGCGTCTGATGCACCGATAATCGAACCCAATCGTACCCGGCGTGGGGAGGCAAATGCCTTACGCAAAGGGACGTCAAAAATCCATCGTCGTTATCAGCCTAGGCTGAAGTGCGCTGTGCCACGTGGCATGGCGTCGAAAGTGGTTGCCCGCGTGAGCAGTCACAATTGGCATCGGAATCCCGACCTGGTCGAGTTGCGTCAGAATGGGTATGTTCCGTACACCAAACGCAACGATCCGTATTACATTCCCAAGCCGATGCGTGTTCACGCACGTTCTGAGGCCTGCGAGGCGCTGACCGCACTGTCACAAGTGATGGCGGCCAACTGCGACTTTAACCCGGACAGCGACTATCCCTTCGAAATCATGGCTCCGATGGAGCAATTAGCGCATTACATGGGCGTGTTGCATGTCTACGACAGTGGCCGCAAAGCCTATGACGTGGCGCTCAACGCACTCTCGGTGATGGAGCAGCTGCAGTATGCAATCGTACTGCATGGCAAAGATACCGACAGCGGCCAGAACAAACCATTGCGTGTCTGGCTCAGTGAAAGATTCTTTACTAGCCGTGGTATTGCTGTCGATGAAATTCGCCAGTGGCTCGGCCAATTCCGCACCTGGGCGATCAAGAACGGCCTGACGGAAACGCTGCGCACCAAATATGAGCGCCATTTACTGCGTATCGAGCACATTGGTATCGATATCAAGAACCGTCACTCCTTGCGTAACCGGCTCAAGCAGATCAAGCGCTGGGTCGTCAACCCGGACTTGGCCCGAGAGAAAGAGAAAGTGGTTGGCCAGCTCGAAGACGCTCTCGATACGCTTGATCACGGTGATCGTCTCGATCTGCTCCTGGACGGTCTACAGAGCAAAATTAAAGCTGATGGCAAAGGCCACAAAAAGGCCCAGAACCGGATGTATCAAGCTTATGTCGCCTGGTCGAACAAAACCATGCGCCACGAGGTTGTGCAGCTGGAAATGGCGCTACAGCGCGATAATCCGGGACTGCTTCACAGCGATCCGGAAGCCTATTATCAACGGCTTCTGGAACGCGCCGGCAAACTCTAGTCAGCAAAACCAGACAGAAAAAACCGTGTCCACCCCGACGCGGGCTTTGTGCTGCCTGGCGTTCAGGACTTGCTGTTTTTGCAAGCGATGCGCGCGCCGATGATGGCGAAAATAAGGCGTGTTGGCCATCCGCTACATCATCCGAATCTCTAGGAGCGCAAACAACAGCAGTTAATTTCGAAGAAGGTAGTTAATTTCGAAGCATAACGTACTGATATCCTTATTTTCGAACGTTAATCCATAACAAAATAAGCCTTTTAAAAAAGGGGATGTCATCGCGCTCAACAGCGCTCGATGATACCTCCTTCGCTTTGCTCAGGCAGAACACCCCTGGAAACTCAAATACCCTGCAAAAACGCAACTCTTTTAGACATAACCCCACCGGCTACGCCGGTCAAGTAGCTCCCGCAAAGCGGGCTATGTCGCTGCACCTAATTGCTCAATGACACAAAACCATAGTGGCCAAAACACATCAGTGTTTCGTTATCCTACAAACAACTCCCCAACCCACTGCAAAGCCGCCGCCGCCCCGGCCAAAGGCCGGGAACAGCAGTGGCTTTAAAATGGGTGTTGTAACTAAAGAATTGAGTCGCTGCAGGAAATGTTGCGAGAGGTTTTGATTACACGCTCGTAAGCGGCCCTTACGGCCCGCATAACGCGGAGATACGCCCCGGCTGCGGCTTGCGCCTTGCCGTGACCACTCCGACAGCGCAATTTAACTCCTGTATCGCGATAAATGGGTTTGGCTTAGCAGAGCGAGGGATGGGATAGGTGAAACCTATCAGACCGGAACCGGCTACGCCGGGCTATCGGCGCCAATTATCAGCAGAGTTATAGGTAATACCTGCTGGCGCCTTCATGCCGCTATGCGGCATTCAGAAGACCGGCTGCGCACTGCTCGCCAGTCTGATTGTACGTTATATAAACGACTGTGCTTATAGGGGTCGGTTTTGGAAACGGAAAATTTTGTACGTTAAGCGCATTATTTGACCACTCCTGATTTAAAGGACTGATTTAAAGTCAGTGGTCATCGCTTTAAGTTATCGCTCATGGCGTATCGCATTTAGGTTATCCGATTGAGTCAAGAACCCCAGGAAATGCCGTATAGCTTGAGGGTACACCCTATTGCGATAACGTAGCCTGTTCAAAAAACAGGCTTGCCGTACAATAATTTCCGATCTCCAAACTGCCCCCTAAATGTAGACGTGGCCATAAACGACATGGTTCCGATCACCGCTTACTACACGAACGGAGCCCAATACGCATACAATCATGAGATCAATAAATGGTTATTTATTTATCACCACACAAGTCAGATACTCTTTTTTCAAACTCCAAATCTTTCAGATGCTGATTGATATAAAGATCGGGCCCTAATGGGGGTAAATAATACATGTGGCTTCGGCTGTATTGCTCGTAATTATCACGCATGGTTTTTTCCACTTCCCAATGCTCTACTTCTTTATATTTCACTCCTCCGTTCTCTTGAAGTTTCTTGGCGGTGTCCGCAATCGAAAACTTCAAATATGGGTTTAGACCAATAAAGTTCCCTGCAAGCATGTCGTCAACTTGTTTAACGTTAGCTATAACTGCGAATTTCATAATTGCTAAATCGATTTCCCAACCAGAGACGAACAATAAAAGTGCGGCAAATGCGAGCAATTTCTCTTCTCCGTCAGCTCTATCACGCACTGCTTTGCTCTTAAATTCAGCAGAGTTGTTGACTATGAAAGAGGTTAACTGAAGTGTTTTTGCGTACTCTTCACGAAGCAGAGAAGGGTCTATCAGTAACTTCTGTTTGCCATTCTGCAAATAATTTTGCAGGTCGTTGATGTGCTTCGGCCAGATTTTCAGCTTTGCTAAGGCTCTGAGTGTAGGCTTATGAATTCTCACAGCCTCTCTCTGAATTGCCTCTTCCCAAGAAAAACCGGGGATAGTTGCCTGAACTGGGGTGAAGGGTATTAAATCATTCCTACCGTCGACGTAGGAGTACATCGGAAGTCGAATGATATATGCAAGCCAACCTAGCTCATCTTCAGATATGTCTACACTAAATGTTGATACCGTTCGTTTTTCAAAAAACCACTGACGCATCAGTCTCATTGTTTCCTGAGAAAACACTTTTTCCTGAATGCCGGCACATACTAACGCTCGAATGACATGTGTGATTTTTGTCCGGTCTGTGCTGTATCTAACCAGATGTTGACCCACTTCATGAGATAGGCGGTCACCATAAAAATCGCAGGATGGATGATGAGCGCTCTCGCCACTTTTTCCAACAAATCGAAAATGGGCTTTTTTTTGGTAATTACCTGACTTTGCTGCACTGACGTAAGTACCTCCAGTAGCCTCACATATCGGGCAAAGAACGTCATGATGTGCAAATTCGTGTATCTGATTTTTATCTATGCCCAAAAGGTCGACGTATTGTTCTGCGTCTACCTCTTTTTGTAAATGTTTTGAATACGCTGTGTCAGTCATTAATCAGCCTTTATCCATTTATTGGTAGTTTAACCCCGAAATCTTATCACTTAGCTGGGGTACACCCTATTTCAATAGCGCAACCTGTTCAAAAAACAGGCTTGCCGTACATTATTGTTCGAATCCCAAACTCACCCCTAAACTGTCCCTTCAGGCGGAAAATGATGTCGCCGTTCCGGAGCAGCAGATTGCCGGTATTGTCAGCCGGTACTTTTCAGCGCTGTCTGAGCGCTGTGAAACCGATGCCTGGCACAGGGTGCTGGAGGTGTTGGTCCGGGAACTGACGGAGTCTGGCCTGCTGTCATTCCACACCGGTAATATTGCGGAGAGCCGTCGGCTGAACATACCCCGCACCGCGTATTACTGAGTAGTTGCTCACCGTGGCTCATGGCCGGAACGTCTGCGGTGATCCGTTCTACATCAACTTCACGTTTTTCCCAGTCCCAATACTGCGCGATACGGGGATATTGGGCGAGCAGGCGATAAAAGCATTATTTATGGGCCTCCCTGCCCATATCTTCTGCTTCTTCCCCACAAAAGAAAAATTAGTAATTGTTTGTAGAGATAATATTTCCGTGCTTGGTGTCTGACTGCCCTGTTCCCATATAAAAGACTCGTGAGGGATGGGGATTATCATTTAAGGACTTAACTTAATGGGTTAATCCTCGCCACCATCTTTTAACAGCTAAAAAAATTTGAGATAGTTCTTGATTATTCAATTCTTCATTGATGGTTTTTAATGCAACAAAAGATAAGTTAGTGCTATTGATTATTTTTATATATTCCACATCTGAAAATAAAGAACTTATTCGTTCTCTATATGTTTTTTTGAAACGCTTAACGTCTAATTTACCATCTATATAACGCTGACAAGCAATATCGTAAGCATTAAGTATATTTGTTCGGTAAGCTGTTGAGAATATATTGTATTCTTGTTCGTCTTTTATTTCGTTTTTATTTGCTCGCTCATTAAAGTTTAAAAAATCATTTTCTGATTTAGCAATAATCTCATAAAGCTTGAGTTCAGAATCACCTCGGGAATTTTTAAACGAGGAGCGGGCCCTTAAAAGAGCACAAAAAGAAACAAAAAGGCTCAACGCCAAAAGACAGTCGCGTAATGAATAACCAAATAAGAAGCCATTATCAATTGGAATTGTTGTCGTCATTTCCGTTTTCCTTGTTGCTGGTTTTAAATTTATCGGCAACTAGTTTTGCTACATTATCATGTGCTGCAAAATTTATGTGTAGCGAGCCTTTTTCAATATCCTCATTGAGAGACTCATTACCTGTAATATTATTGGGGTCAATATTGTGACCATGCTTGCGGAGTTCTTGAGCAATGTATCCCGTGAGGTAATTCACATCACTTTTACTAAGCTCACCAGATTCGCGCTTCTCTGATATTTCAATTAAGACATTAACAAATGCGGATGTAATGTCTCTTTTGGTCTTTGCTGAAATGATTTTTAAAACATAACCGCTGCCTAAAAGATTTAAACCTAACCCAGATATACGTGATTTCATGTCTTTTCCTATTATCTATTATCTATTATAATTACCCACACAATCATATTATGTATATAACATACTCTATGCTACACATCATGTCTTTTTTTCAATTAGTGTCATATCTAACAGCCGCCTTGCTCCCTAACTCTACACTTTACGGGTTCTCCGTACATCTGCCTGTGCTTCTATCGTCCATTTAGGGATGGCTGGGTATGGCCTTGAGCTAAGCTTGAAGGGCTCGTTTACCGATGCTTGCGCTGAGCTAATCTTGACAGGATTGTTAAAAATGCACACTTAGCGTACACTTTTACAAGCTTGGGCTTCCGCCCTAATAAAGGGAGTTACTGGTATGGACAAAGAAAAAGAAACACGGACTTTTTTCGGTCATCAATCCCCGGCCATGGCTGAATTGTCAGAAAAAATTAGCCATAGTTTGAGTGAAAGCCCATTAGCGCCTGAAGAGAAAATGGCGCTTATGATGAAACGATGCATTTCATTATTTGGCATAATGAAAACTGACACCGCTGAAATGAAAGTCTCAGATGGTCGTACACTCAAGCTTACGCGTGACAAAATACCCTCACGTTTTCATTAGTATCAAAATCAACTCGTTTTATTACTAACAGAGTCAGTGATATGGAAATTGCCAAGAGCTTTTTAGATAAAGTGAATAACGAATTAAAAGATGAGGCTGTGAGTCAGTTAGATCAACAACTCATGCGTGCGGTTAATGATAGCGTCATGGCTCCAGAGGAAGCATTGTTAGTCATGATGGAATTAATATTCACACTGTTTGCTGAAACCGAGGGCCATTACGCTGAAATGAAGTATGCTGATGGCAATGGCGTTCACCACAAATTCACGCTGGAAATTAAAGTTCCGGCAGGCTCTAATGAAAAATAATGTCTACTTTATATAAGGAAATACTATGTCTAGCCTGATTTATGTGAGTCTTAATGGAAAGAAACAAGGTTTGATTTCCGCCGGATGTTCATCATTCGATTCCATTGGTAACAGAACCCAGACAGGTCATGAAGACCAAGCACAAGTGTTAGAGTTAGATCATAGTATCACGCGTGAGCAGAACGTACAGCATCACCCTGTTCATGGTTAGGAATCTGGATCGCGTTTTTTCGGAGCGACTGGCCATGAACGTCGGCGTACAACAGCCCCTGATGACGTGGGGCTGTGCAGATTTATGGGTAAAAATAACCATTACGGTGGCGTTTTAATCTAAAACCCATTTTTTAGGCGCACTAATCCAGAGACGGGATCTGAAGCCATCGTTTCTTTGCCAGCCGGTGCAGCCTGTCTGACAGCAGTTTGGTGGCATGCTCGCCCGCCATGGCGCCGGCAAAACGCAGCCGGCCTTTGCAGAGGATGCACTGGTATGGGTCGGTGCCCAGGAAACTTTTCATCAGCACCGCGAACCCGGGCCGCTTCGGTTTCTCCCGTACCGTCATCTCCAGCGCGTCGTAAACCTTCGGCAGCAGCGTGCCCCGCTTGCGGTTGGCCAAAAAACCGTAGTACCGCACCATTTTAAAATGCCGCGCGGGGATATGGCTGACGTAC
>NZ_LXKR01000027.1:0-596 GCF_001692375.1 Serratia sp. 14-2641
CAGCCTGCGGCAGAAAATTCTGTCCTTTGGACGCAAGGGCAATTGATCCGAAGGGCGCCGTTGGCGCCCTTCGAAGTTTTCTGACACGGGCAAAGCCTGCTTCAGCGCGAGGCCGTCCGGATCATTTTGCACAGTTTCGTCAGCGCCGCATCGTATCCGCCGCCGAGAATATCGACACAACGACGGGCAAGCTTGATCTGCTCGTTTCGCGACATGTCGTTATAGGCCTGTATGGCATTGCGCATGCCACCGGGCGATACCGGCCCCGTGTTGCCGGGGTTTCCAGGATTGCCCGGATTACCGGGGTTCCCCGGATTGCCTGGCGAGCTGGAGCCGCCGATGCCAAGCCCGACACCAAGGCCAAGACCGCTCGATCCGCCCACATTCGCGCCAACATTGGCATTGATGCCGCTGGAGCCGCCAACCGAAGCATTGGCGCCCGCACTGACACCGCTCGAGCCGCCGACGGATGCGTTGACATCCGCATTGACCCCGCTACTGCCACCGACCGACGCGTTGACATCCGCGCCCAGTCCGCCACTGCTTCTGCCGCCGACATCAGCCCTGGCATTGACGCCATTACTGCACACCACTGA
>NZ_LXKR01000028.1:0-161 GCF_001692375.1 Serratia sp. 14-2641
ACTGCGTATGTCGCTGTCTCATAACACGTGTTGTTGATATGTGTAATAGTCCTGACGGCTCGCCTTGTCTAGGCGTATCACGTGCCTTTCTAGATCTGGTTCGGTGACGCGCCTTTCCTGGAATGATATCAAGTATTCCTTTTTTTGTATTTTTCTCTTTT